>JAAZOO010000066.1 GCA_012797715.1 Geobacteraceae bacterium
ATCAAAGAAAAGCCCCGGCGAGCGTATTGCGCGCCGGGGCTTTTCCTACACGGCCTGAACCGCACGTGGTGCCTGTGCTATTTCTTTTCCTTGCCCGTGTCGTACGACAGACCGGCCATCTGCTGGTACAGGATCGATCTGCGCCTGGTCCACTCGTTCGCCTGCTTGATGAGTTTCTCGGCTCCCTTCGGATTGTTCTTCTTCAGAACACGGTACCTGTTCTCTCCCAGCGCATACTCCTCAAAGGAAATGGACGGCGCCTTGCTGTCCAGCTGCAGAGGATTCTTTCCTTGGGCAGCCAAATCCGGGTTGTACCGGAAGAGCGGCCAGTGTCCGCATTCCACCGCCTTCTTCTGCTCGTCGATACCGCACGTCATATTGATTCCATGGGCGATACAGTGGGAATAGGCAAGGATGAGAGACGGACCGTCGTACTGTTCCGCCTCAATGAATGCCTTAACGGCCTGCCCCGGATTGGCAAGGGAAACCGAGGCCACATAGCACGTGCCGTAGGTCATGGCAATCAGGCCCAGGTCCTTCTTGGGCATGAGCTTGCCTCCCGCGGCGAACTGGGCCACCGCGCCGAGCGGCGTCGACTTGGATGCCTGTCCGCCGGTGTTGGAATAGACTTCCGTGTCAAGGACCAGGAGGTTGATGTTCTTGCCCGAGGCGATGACGTGGTCGAGCCCGCCGAATCCGATATCGTAGGCCCATCCGTCACCACCGACACCCCACACGGACTTTTTCACCAGATAGTCGGCGACCGCCAGGAACCTTTTGGCAAGCGGCCCGTTGCAGGAGGCAAGGGTCTCCTTCAGTGCCGCGACACGCTCCCGTTGGGCCTCTATCCCCATCTGAGTGGACTGATCGGCGTTCTTTATGGCCTCCAGAAGATCCTTGATTCCGGCAGCTCCCGAACAGTCGGATTCCATGACTTGCACCAGATATTCGTGCGCCGTCTGGGTCAGCTTATCTACGGTAAGCCGCATCCCGAGTCCGAATTCGGCACAATCCTCGAACAGGGAGTTGGACCAAGCCGGCCCGCGCCCGTCATTCCGCTTCGCCCACGGCGTGGTCGGCAGGTTTCCACCATAGATGGAGGAACAGCCGGTGGCATTGGCGATGAGAGCACGGTCCCCGAACAGCTGCGACAGAAGCTTCAGGTAGGGCGTTTCTCCGCAGCCGGCGCACGCTCCGGAAAATTCAAACAGCGGGGTAATTAACTGGCTTCCTTTGAGGGTATCCCGTTTCGTCAGATTCGGATCGGTGTCGGGTATTGTCAGGAAGAAATCCCAGTTAGCCGCCTCCTTCTCCCGGATGGGAACCTTGAAGGCCATGTTGATGGCCTTGTGATCCGGATTCTCCTTGCTCTTTGCCGGACAGTTGTGAACACATGCTCCGCAACCGGTACAGTCCTCCGGAGCCACCTGCACGGTGCAGGAAAGCCCTTTGAATTCCGCGCCGCGAGCGTCCGCGGACAGAAACGTATCCGGCGCTCCCTTCAGAAGCGCAGGGTCATAAACCTTCATCCGGATGGCGGCGTGGGGGCAGACAAAGGAACAGATTCCGCACTGGATGCACAGCTCCTTATCCCACACCGGTATGTCGACGGCGATGTTGCGCTTCTCGTACCGGGAGGACGCGGTGGGGAAAGTGCCGTCCGCAGGCATTGCCGAAACCGGAAGCCCATCGCCGCGGCCGGCGATTATCTCGGCGGTGACATTCTGCATGAATTCCGGAGCATCGGCGCTGATGGGTGCCTTGATGGTAATGGCGCTGGTAGCCTTTTTCGGCACTTTCACCTCGAAAAGGTTTTCCAGAGCCGCGTCCACCGCCTGGTAGTTCATCTCCACGACCCGCTCGCCCGCCTTGCCGTATGTCTTCTTGATGGCATCCTTGATGGACTTGACGGCGATATCAAGGGGAATGATGCCGGATATTTTGAAGAACGCGGTCTGCATGATAACGTTGATGCGCGCCCCGAGTCCCAACTCCTCGGCCAGTTTCACCGCATTGATCACGTAGAGTTTCAGTTTCTTGTCAATAATCTGCTGCTGGACCTCCCGCGGCATCTGATCCCACACCTCGTCCTTGTCGAAGAGGGAACAGAGCAAAAACGGCGCCCCTTCCTTGGCCTTGGACAGCATGTCGTATTTTTCCAGGAAGGTGAAATTGTGGCACGCCACGAAATCCGGCCGGTTTATCAGGTATGGCGCTCGAATCGGACTCTTGCCGAATCGGAGATGGGAGATGGTAACGGTGCCGGCCTTCTTGGAGTCGTAGACGAAGTAGGCCTGAACGTTGTTGTCGGTCTTCTCGCCGATAATCTTGATGGAATTCTTGTTGGCGCCGACCGTTCCGTCCGATCCGAGGCCGTAGAAGACGGCGGAATAGATTCCGGAAGCGATGTTCGTGAAACCGGGATCGTAATCCAGGCTGGTGCCGCATACATCCTCGTTGATCCCCACGACAAAGTGGTTTTTCGGCACATCCTTGGCAAGGTTGTCGTAGATGCCCTTGACCATCGCCGGAGTGAACTCCTTGGACCCAAGACCGTAACGTCCCCCCACGATGACCGGATACCGGTTGAAGGGCGCCGTCTTCTGCTCCATCATCTCGCCGACCGCCGTCCGCACATCCAGGTAGAGAGGCTCGCCCAGGGAGCCCGGCTCCTTGGTCCTGTCCATGACGGCAATCTTCTGCACGGTGGACGGCAGAGCGGCAACGAAGGCATCGGCCGGGAAGGGGCGATAGAGGCGAACCTTCAGCACGCCCACCTTCTCGCCGCGGGCGACGAGAGTTTCCACCGTCTTGTGGACGGCATCCGCGCCGGAACCCATGATTACCACGACACGATCCGCATCCGGAGCCCCCACGTAGTCGACCAGATTGTACTGGCGACCCGCGATTCCGGCGAACTTGTTCATCTCTTCCTGGACAACCTGCGGCGTTGCCAGGTAGTACTTGTTGACGGTTTCGCGTCCCTGGAAATAGACGTCCGGGTTCTGGGACGACCCTCGCAGGACCGGACGATCCGGAGAAAGCGCCCGGGCGCGGTGCGCGACGATCAACTCGTCATCGAGCATGGCCCTCATATCGTCAAAGGTGAGCTCTTCCACCTTCTGGACCTCATGGGAGGTGCGGAAGCCATCAAAGAAGTGGAGAAACGGCACTCGGGAGCGGAGGGTCGCCGCCTGGGCGATAAGCGCGAAGTCCATTACCTCCTGCACGTTATTGGAGCAGAGCATTGCCCAGCCGGTGGCCCGGCAGGACATGACGTCGGAGTGGTCGCCGAAGATGGAAAGCGCCTGTGCGGCAATGGCGCGGGCCGACACGTGGAAGACGGTCG
>JAAZOO010000067.1 GCA_012797715.1 Geobacteraceae bacterium
CCGCGTTGACGCCTGCGCCGAAACCAGGCTGCGGCTTGAGCTGGAATCAATCGGGGTGCTGAACGAGGCGGCCCTTGAAGCTGCCGGGGTGCAGGGGGTGATGCGGTTGGCCGACAAGACCGTACATCTTCTGGTGGGGTTGAATGCCGACCAGTATGCCGCTGAGATGCAGGGGCAACTGGCAGGGAATGGTGGCCCGGGGTAGCGTTACCGCGTCATGACGTCACATGCATAAATCCCAAGGCAGACCCCATCCTGACCACTGATCAACGGCGGCGCCATAAGCGGCAAGATCGGGGCCGCGGTCGTGGCCTTCCGGCGCGGTGGCGCGTCCCCTGTTTTCGGCAGCATCAACCACATCAAGCCTGATCCAATCTGCAAAAACCAGGGCTCGCGGCTACCGGAATCTGGACAACCTGATTGCCATCGCCTACGTCATTGCCGGCAAGCTCAAATTTAACAAGCTTTTCCCGGTACCCACTTGAAACGACGAGGAACCGTTTTTCAAGGCCCTGCTAACCGGTTTGCAGCTTTTTTGAGCGACCGGTTGAGCGCTTGGTTGGACGTGATACGGTCTCGACGAGTCGGCCACTGGCATATTTGTGAACGATACTGGCAATCAGTGTCTGATAGGGCATACCTTCCTCAGCAGCCCTCATTTGGATATCTTCGAGGTCCCGAGAGGAAAGCCGGATGTTTATTCGTTTATCTTTGGTGAGGGTGGCTGCAGCACTTGATGCATAGCGGGCAATCTCGTCGTCAAGATTAGGCACTGACTTCCACTCTCCGCTCTCATATGATTCCAGGATTTCATCTTCGTACTTTTTTTCTTCAGCTTTTAATTTTCTACTCATCGCTCTTCCCCTTTGAAATATACCTCTTGGTGGCGCTTCGACTCGGAATGACCGTCTTCAGAAAGATTTCTCCGTCTGTTTCAACAAAAGGAACCAAGAAGGCATAGTCGCGAATCCGGACGATAAAAATGCGCTGGTTCGGATACTTCTCCTTATTTGGATGTTCGACCACATCAAGGAGCGCCCCTTGTGAAACAGCTACCAGCACTTCCTCGAAGGAAATCCCTCGCTCAGTTTTGAGGGCCAAGTTCTTATCAGAGTTCCAGTTGATAGGCTTCATATTGATATCATACCTGCCCGTGTGCCTTTTGTCATCATTTTCATTTTCGTCCAACGGGCCGGGGGCGCAGCGGCTTGACCGTCTGCCGCCACCTTCTTGGAATCTCTCTCTCTTTACTTTTCCGATATTGACACTCGTAAACAATTTGTTTATATTTTACCCGTGATCGTATCGTTTGGGAACAAAGAAACGGAAAAGCTCTTTACGACGGGGAAATCCAAAAAACTCCCTCCGGAAATCATAGTGCGGGCAATCATGCGTCTAACGCAGTTGGACAGTGCACGTGAAGTTTCAGATTTGCTGATGCCGCCGTCAAACCGCCTTGAATCCCTTTCCGGCAACCGGACAGGACAGTGGAGTATCAGGATTAATGACCAGTGGCGTATATGTTTTGGTTTTGCAAATGGCGAAGCGACCAATGTTGAAATTACCGACTACCATTAAGGAGAAATCTCCATGGCGATCAAAAATGGTCTCCCTCCCATACACCCCGGAATATTCCTGAAAGAACTACTTGAAGAACTTGGTATTTCGCAGAATGCGTTTGCTCAGGCTATTGACGTTTCGCCCATGCGAATTTCCCATGTCATCAAGGGCACTCGCCCTGTCACTGCTGAGTTGGCACTGCTTTTTGGCAAGGCATTTGGACAAACGCCGAGCTACTGGATGAACCTGCAAGCCAGCTATGACCTGAAGACTGCTGAAAAAGCATTGGGGCAGAAGGTGCGTAAAATTCATCCTCTGTCAGATGCTGCTTAGCCTTTTTACCAAGGCAGTTTCTTGTGCTCAAGATCGATGACGGATCTCGCTGAAGAATCTGTATCGTTACTATTAGCTTATTTTGTCAACTTGCCTTTTCCGCTGAGGTCGGTCGTCAATAGCGGACACCAAACTCCTATGCTGCTTTTAGCTCTTTGAAATATTTCTGTTCATATACGGCAGGTGAGAGATAACCTAATCGTCTCTGGCGCCGTTGGCGGTTATAGAAGATTTCGATGTACTCAGTAATGTCCCGGATCGCCTCGCGCCGGGTAGCATAACGGCGATGGTGGATTAACTCGTTTTTCAATGTTCCCCAGAAGCTCTCGATGGGGGCGTTGTCATAGCAGTTTCCTCGGCGGCTCATGGATGCCTGCATGCCGAACTGTTCAAGCAGTTTTCGGTATTCCAGGGCGCAATACTGACTGCCCCGGTCCGAATGATGGATCAAACCCGCTGCTGGACGCTTGGTAGAAACGGCGCGGAAAAGTGATTGGCTAACCAGGTTCTTCGTCATTCTTTCACCCATTGCGTACCCTACGATTTCTCCATTGAAGAGATCTTTGTGGCCGGCAAGGTACAGCCAGCCTTCTTGGGTGGGGATATAGGTTATATCTGTTACCCAGACCTGATTGGGTGCTTTAGCCACAAAGTTCTGCTCCAGAAGATTCTCGGCAACCGGCAGCGAGTGGTTGGAGTTCGTTGTCGCCTTGAACTTCTTCTTTTGCTTACAGCGAATGCCGTTTTCTTTACGGATGCGCTTGATCCGGTGCACACCCACCTGTACACCATGATTCGCGAGATCTGTCTGTAATCTTTCAGGCCCGTACGTTTCCTTGTTTCTCTGGTGAGCCGCTTTTATTTCGATGACCAGCCGTGCCTCTTCCTTCTGCCGTGGCGAGTCCGGACGCTTCAGCCAAGTATAGTACCCACTTGGTGAAACCTCCAGGGTTCTGCAAAGCAGTGGCACGGAATGCTCAGATCGAAGTTCTTTGATTACCGCGTACTGGGCAGCGACTCCTTGGCAAAGTACGCGGCGGCTTTTTTTAATATGTCACGCTCCTGTTTGACCTGGTCCAGTTCTCGCTTGACCCGGTCGAGTTCTTGTTCGACTTCGGTCAACGGACGTTGCTGCCCTCCAATATCGCCGAGTTTTCCCGCCTTGAATGCTCTCACCCAGTTTTCAAGGGTGGATTTCGGCAGAGATAACTGGCGAGATGCCTCGTAGGCGGACAGGCCGCCTTCTGTTACCATTTTTACGGCCTCGCTCCGAAACTCCTTCGAGTAGCGACTGTTGGTACTGCCTCTCATTTCGACACCTCCGTTATTTGGGGTATGTAACATTGGTGTCCGATTTTTTCAACTTAGGCCACGTCCTGTCAAGTGTGTAAGAAGCTGCGTCAGTCTCCAGTAAGCGCTATGCTGCTTGCGGCAAAGCAGGCTTCTCTTTGAGCAGCAAGCCATTTAGTGCCTCGTTGATGGTTTCCAGAGTCATGTAACGTCTGGC
>JAAZOO010000068.1 GCA_012797715.1 Geobacteraceae bacterium
ACCACCTTTGCCGCCTCCTTGGAAACGGAGGTGCCGGTAATCCCCATGGCCACCCCGATGTCGGCGCGCTTCAGCGCCGGGGCGTCGTTGACCCCGTCCCCGGTCATGGCCACCACATGGCCGCGGGCTTGGAGCGCCTCCACCAGCCGCAGCTTGTGCTCCGGGGCAACCCGGGCGAAGACATTGGTTTTCAAGGCAAGCTCCTGCAGCTCACGGCCTGCGATGCCGTCCAATTCCCTCCCCTGCACTGCCTTCCCGCCGTCCGACAGCAGGCCCAGCTGACGGCCGATGGCCTCGGCCGTAGTGGGGTGATCGCCGGTGATCATCTTGACCGTGATCCCCGCGCCGTGACACACCCGGATGGCGTCCACGGCCTCGGTGCGCGGCGGGTCGATCATGCCCATGAGGCCGGCAAAGGTGAAGCCTCCCTCCTCCTCTCCCTCCAGGATCCGGTCCCCGGCGGCACTTTCCTTCCAGGCGAAGGCGATCATGCGCATCCCCTGGCGGGCATAGGTTTCCACGGCATCCAGCGCAGCGGCCACCTCCCCTTCCTCCAGGCGGCAGCGTCGCAGCACGGTTTCCGGAGCTCCCTTGAGCAGCACCCTCCCCTGCCCGCCGATGCGGTGCATCGTTGCCATGAATTTGGTATCGGATTCAAAGGGAATGACATCCAGACGGGGAAAACGCTCCCGCACATCACGGAACGCCAGCCCCCCCTTTTCGCCGGCCACCACCAGGGCAGCCTCCGTGGGATCGCCGGTGGGCAACCACGTATCCCCTTCCAGGCGCACCGCGGCATCGTTGCACAGCACCGCCATGGTCAAGAGCTCCCCGAGACCGGCGGGGGGAGCCGTCAGGCGGATGCCGTCATGCTCAATCTCCCCCGCCGGATTATACCCCACCCCCGAGAAACGGTACTCGTGCCCATCCACCCACGCAACCTGAACCGTCATTTCGTTGCGCGTCAGGGTGCCGGTCTTGTCGGAACAGATGACCGTGGTCGCTCCCAGCGTCTCAACCGCAGGCAGGTGGCGCACCACCGCATTGCGGGAGGCCATGCGCCGCACGCCGATGGCCAGGGCAATGGTGATCACCGCGGGGAGGCCCTCCGGGAGGGCGGCAACGGCCAGGGTGACGGCAACCATGAGCGATTCGCCCACCGGGGCGTTTTTGATCCAGATACCGAATCCGATAAGCACGGCAACGACAGCCACGGTCGCGATGGTTATGCCGGTGGTCACCTTGGCAAGCTGCCTGGTAAGGGGCGTCACGAGCTGGGTTGTCTGGTTCAGCATCTCGTTGATGCGGCCCAGTTCCGTTGCCGTGCCCGTGCCGACCACCACTCCCGCTCCCGCGCCCTGGAGAACCATGGTGCCGCTGTACGCCATGCCGAGGCGGTCGCCCAGCGGGGCATCCGGAGCCGCGGCTTCGGCATGTTTTCCCACCGGCAGGGATTCCCCGGTAAGAGCCGCCTCCTCCACGAGAAGGTTTTTCGCCCGGATCACGCGCAGGTCGGCCGGCACCTTGTCGCCGCTCTGGAGCGTGACCACGTCGCCCGGAACCAGTTCGCGGGCGGAAACCGTAACGGGGTGGCCGTTCCGGATGACGGCGGCCGATTCGGGAACCATGGCGGCAAGTTCCTCGATGGCCTTGCCGGCCCGGTATTCCTGGATGAACCCGATAATTGAATTAATGATTACGGCGCCGAATACAACGGATGAGTCGGTGAACTTTCCCAGCTCCACGGAGAGGACGCCCGCCCCGATAAGCAGCCAGCCGATGGGGTTGTTCACCTGACGCCAGAAGATGCGCCACGGGCTGTCACCGCTCTTTCGGGTCAGCTCATTGGGACCGTATTCCCGGAGACGTCCTGCCGCCTCTTCCGCGGTCAGGCCGTCGGGACGGGTTGCAAGGGCCGTCAGGACCTCTTCTGCGGAAAGCGCATGCCATGGCGTGTGATCAAGTTTCATCGGCACTGTCCTTTCATCCTAGATTCGGCAGTTGGAGGCATCCTTCGTTCTCTCCGATTGCCGTCTTTGTGCTGCTCTAAGCTCATTTCACTACAGCCGATACACTCACCCTTGGGGTTCGGACAGTATCGGCTGTGGCCGCTCCATTTCGCTAA
>JAAZOO010000069.1 GCA_012797715.1 Geobacteraceae bacterium
GAGCTGGCTGAGGAGGGTTTTATCGCCCTTACCATGCGCAAGGGGAGCGACAATGCCGCCTTCTTTTCAGCGAACTCGGTCCAGAAGCCGAAATATTTCGGCATCAGCAAGGAAGGGAAGGAAGCTGAACTGAACTATAAGCTTGGTCTGCAGCTTCCCTACATGTTCATTATCAGTCGTCTGGCACACTACCTAAAGGTGATTCAGCGGGAAAATATCGGCACGTGGAAGGAGCGGAGCGACCTGGAAATAGAACTGAACAACTGGATTCGCCAGTATGTCTCGGACATGGACAATCCCATGCCCGGCGTCAGGAGCCGAAGGCCGCTTCGTCAGGCCGAGATCACCGTTGAGGAAGTGCCCGGTGAGCCGGGCTGGTATCGGGTTTCTCTCAAAGTTCGACCACACTTCAAGTACATGGGCGCGTATTTTACCCTGTCGCTGGTGGGCAAGTTGGATAAGGAAGTTAGCGCCTGATTTTCTCCGGCACGGCTGTTCAGCCGTGCCGATTCTTTCGTTTATTGTTTTAATGGTACATTATTTATTATCGTATTTAATTTAAAAAAATTATTCATCATGAGTTTCTATCACATGAGTTGAGGAGGGGCTGTCTATGTCATGTATCTGCCCAAGTCCGGAACTTAGGTTCCTCGCTGTTTTGAGTGGGTAAATTCAGCCATTATGGGAATGCGAGCTTGGGATCTGGCAACTTCGAGGCAGCAGCATACATCGCTCGCATACCCATAACTCATTTATTAGTTGATAGTTGTCAAGGCCACTACGCCTTCGGTGTTCCTCCTTGACAACTTAAAACCGGATGGGAACCCGGAATTACCCACTTTTTCACCCACTTGAAACGACGAGGAACCGATAAAAAGGTCGAAAAGGAATAATTTGCCCTGAATATATGAAGTTGCAGCGCCCCTTTCAGGGGAACATTATCTCAAGGAGGAAGTTAACAATGGCAATGCCAGCACACCTCACCCTCACCGGTGAGAAACAGGGGAAGATTGACGGCTCTTGTGAGATGCAGGGACGGGAGAACACCATTTTAGTTTATGGGATGAGTCACGATGTATCCATTCCCAGAAGTCCCCACGATGGACTTGCAACTGGAAAACGCGTCCACGGTCCCCTCACGATCACGAAAGAGTATGACAAAAGCTCACCAAAGTTATACCAAGCGCTCTGCACGGGAGAACATCTGAAAGATGTAACTATCAAGTGGTACCGAATCACCAAGCAGGGAACCGAGGAACACTATTTCACTCACAAACTCGAGGATGCGATAGTGGTGGGCATCAGTCCGTCCATGCCAGTCACCCTGGTGGCTGCGAATGAGCCGTATCGTCACATGGAAAACGTCTCCTTCACCTACAAGAAAATCAAATGGACATGGGAGCCTAACGGTATTGAATCAGAGGATTCTTGGGAAGTTCCGAAGTAATACATTGTTAACCAAAGAGGGCAGAGATCTTTCATCTGCCCTCATATCTTTTTAAACATTTTGGGGGCGAAACAGAAATGGGCACCTTCAAAGCAGAACTGTCAGGAATACAATTACAGAAATGCTGTCATGAGACCTTTGAATTTATTCGGGTCAAACTAGATGTCGGTAAATTTCTTGAGCGAGTATTGATTCCGGCTGTTTTTATATCGCTTTTCATAGGCACTTCAAAAGGTAGCGCGCTTACAACGGCCACATCCATATATAATACAGATTGGGAAATGCTAGTAAAGGCGACTATCGGTACTGCCCCTATTACGAAAGCATCTGTCCGAAAATTATGTGACAATGAGCGATATAGGCATGATGGTAAACTACAAGAGTTTTGGAATTGTGTTTATGAGTGTTTTTTGTAGTTTGTAAAACAGGTGATTTCCATGATAAACATAATTACTATTAGATTTTTTTATATAATTAGTTTCATACTAATATTGGCACCCTTCTATTGCGAAGCTTCAGCAGATTTAGTTATCAAAAAAGATGTTTATTCAATTTTAGATAATTTGACAAGCTTGGTTCAAGATGACGAAATAGATGCCAAATTGAATTCATATCTAGCAGAGTTGACATCGTTTAGTAATATAGAACATCAGTTAGCAATCAAGGAAACAGGCATAAGATACTATAAATCAATTATTGATCTTAGCGAATGTATTGAATTAATGAATAAGGATCAGGTTCAACCTTCATCTAAATGGTTTGAAGATATGAAAACAACTTTTGATATGAAATATATTCAGAATAATGTGAGCTCCATTAAATTTATTATGTTTGCCATTAGCGCTATCAACAATAAGAAATACTGTGAGATATGTGAAAAGAATGCCATATACTACGAAATAATGTATCGAGATATACTTGCTGACTATATGCGGAAACTTCAGAGATTTTCTGAAGGGCTGAATGACAAGGACCGTTCTAAGATTAGCAACATTATTGGAGTTATCAATAGTTTTTTGGAAGGCCCTAAATATCCATTACAAGTACTGTTATCAGATGAAAATGGAACCCTGTTCTCTGCTGCGTTAAAAAATCGCAAGGAATTGGATCCGAAATTAGTGCTTTTTTTCTCTACCCATCCGTTCTTTCAGAAATCTTTTGACCCAATGAGAACGTTTAAAGAACTGCAAGACCAAGCGCAGATTAATGCAGAATATTGAGGGAATGCTCCGGAGTTGTTTGTAGATGGTTTTCTTTGTCATTTCGGAAATCAGAATTTCTGTTCAGGCAGAAGGCTATTTCAGTGCCTCGAAGTCAGGCCGATACTGCATGATTGAAGGAGAATGATTATGCTGAAAACACTTGTAAAATTGTCAGTTATGGTATTAACGGTAGCAATGCTCTTCCAACCTGCCTTTTCCGGCTTCGATCTCGGCGGAATGCTCGAAGCCGGAAAAGACCTCACTACGGCCGCAACACTTACCGATGGACAGGTGAAGCAGCTCGCGTCCGAAGCGAGCCGGGCCAGTGACCAAGCAAACAAGGTTGCCCCTCCCTCCAGCCCCTACGCGCAACGACTGGCAAAGCTCACCACGGGAATGAAAATTGACGGCAACGTAAAACCCGACATCAAGGTCTATCTCGTTAGGGACGTGAACGCCTTCGCCATGGCTGACGGGACCATACGTGTCTTTGCCGGACTCATGGACCAGATGACCGATGACGAAGTGCGCTATGTCATCGGTCATGAAATCGGCCATGTGAGTCTCGGCCATTCCAAAAAAGCCCTGCAGACCGCCTACATGACATCCGCCGCCCGCAAGGCCGGTTCCGCCAGTGGAAGCGGGATTGCCAAACTATCGGATGCCGCTCTTGGCGATTTGGCTGAAAAGCTTGTTCATGCGCAATATTCTCAGACTCACGAAAATGAAGCCGACCAGTACGCCCTCAAGTTAATGAAAATCAACAAGTACGATCCAAAGGCATCTGTCAGCGCCTTGCGCAAGCTGGAAAAGATGTACGGTAACGACAGAAGCGTGTTTTCGAGCCATCCTGCCCCGGGCGACAGGGCCGATGCGCTGGAGAAGGCGATTTAGGGCGTTCTCTGCCCTCCCCTTCATAGGGGACGTCTGATTCAACCGCATCGAAAGGGGCATTTGTAGATGAGTGGAGAACGACTTATGGAACGTCTCCGATCCTGGGAGCGGGAACCGCACCGTCGTGGCGGCGAAGATCGGAAGCGGTGTGTTGATTCGATTGTCGATCATCTGCGAAAGATGCTGAATACCAAGCAGGGAAACGTTTCCATTGCCGATGATTACGGCGTACCCGACTTTCTGGATTTCCTCCAGAGTTATCCTGATTCCATCCGGGATATAGAGACGAGCATCAAGTCGGCCATCGAAACGTATGAGCCTCGTCTCCTCGGAACGAACGTGACATTCCTTCCCGATGAAGACGATTTTCTGACCCTGCGCTTCCAGATATCGGCGCGTCTTTGGACGGAGGGAGAACGCCTGGTGTATTTCGAAACAGTTGTGGACACGGATGGAAAGATCTGCCTGCGCAGGTGAGTCCCCTGTGGGGGGCGCAGCATATCCATTTGATGCAGCCACCTACCATGACCAGTACGATTCTGAAAAGACTGTTTTCTCACTCCATTGATTAGTGCTTGGTTTCCATCCGGAAACGTCCTTTCCCGCCCTGTCAGTGCCGATTCTTTTGGAGTGCTTGAGCGGTGTGGAGATGTACGCATCCGGGCAACCCCTCGATTCCCTGGCCAGAGCAAAAAATTTCTCGTTTCCGGATTTGAAACCAAGTGTGTCACATCCGGAGCTTCCGGATGGACACCGCTTTATGTAGGCTTGATCCGGAGTGGCCGCTCAGAAGCTGCTCCCGGTCGATTTTTTTGCAAGAAGAGCCCTTTCTTTCACCCGCCTTTTTCTTCTTTCCAACGGACGACGTCAAAGACATCTGCGAGGAAGTAATGATATGAACTCTCCTGCCATTCATGTCAACGGTGAAAGGTCTGTTTCTGAACCGGATCAGTTACGAGCGCAGGGATGGTGCGGCGATTGCAAAAGCTGTCCCCCCAATGGGGTGGAACGGAGTATCCACGCTTCTTGAAATGTTGACGATGAAGAGGATTGTCTTTGTGGAATCCAGAAGTACACTTTGCGGTAGCAACCGTTGGGAGATGCGGGGGGTATTCCGTATGCTTGATGGGGAGGTTCGGGAATCGGGATGTCACGGAGGGAATGCCTATGATTCGGTTCAATGGTTTGACGGTCTTGTGCTTTGTTGCCTGCTCAATGCTGACGGGTGAGGTCCGCGCGGCACACTCCGATGTCGGTGAAGGCGGGTCGGCAGTCGTGCTGGAAGAAAGGCTCACAGTGTACCCTCGGCCCCTGAAATCAGGTTCCGGCATGAGACACCTGAAGAAGGGGGAAACGATACTCACTACTCTGGAGATTACAGGCTCAGATGGTGAGGAATGGTGTTCTGTCGATGGTGCCGAAGATTCTCCCGTCGTTGGATACGTGAGGTGTGACGGTTTGAAAATGAGCACACCTCGGTCGCCCGAGGCGTGGCGAGAGCTCCCTGATGCGTCTGCCCCGCCGAAAACTGCCGGGGGTGCGCCGTCACTTCCACCCGCGGCTCTGCCTCCTCCCCCGGCGGGAAACCCGTCCCTTTCTCCGGCACGGTAGCCATCACAACCACCGAGGACAGCCGGCCCGGCACGGTTGTCACGTCTGTCGGCCTTGCGGTTTCCTGCGGCAATGCTTATACTGATGAAAATTCACTATGTACGCGAAAAATGCGGAAGGGACTACCATTTATGAATACCCTGAAAACGACGTTTCTCCTCGCTCTCCTGACGGTATTGCTGGTAGTTGCAGGCGGCGCAATCGGTGGGGAGGGAGGCATGCTGTTCGCCCTCGTCCTGGCCGGTGCCATGAACTTCGTGTCCTACTGGTTCTCCGACAAGATCGTGCTGGCCATGTACGGCGCGAAAGAGGTTACCGAGTCTGAAAGCCCCGAATTTTTCAACCTTGTCAGGCAGCTGGCGGCAAGGGCAGGGTTGCCCATGCCTCGTGTCTACCTCATTCCGTCGGATACTCCCAACGCCTTTGCCACCGGGAGAAACCCGGAGCATGCCGCAGTGGCGGCGACAAGGGGGATTCTTCGCATCCTGACCCGTGAGGAGTTGATGGGAGTCATGGCCCACGAACTATCCCACGTGAAGCATCGCGATATCCTCATTTCAACCATAGCCGCCACCGTGGCCGGCGCCATCACCTATCTTGCCCACATGGCCCAGTGGGCGGCAATTTTCGGCGGCGGAGGGCGGGATCGGGACGGCGAAGGGGGAGGGATCCTCGGCATGCTGGTGATGGTTATCGTCGCTCCCTTGGCAGCGCTCCTGATCCAAATGGCCATTTCCCGTTCCCGTGAATACGATGCAGACCGGGGGGGGGCCGAAGTTTCCGGAAATCCCCTCTATCTTGCGGGAGCGCTCCGAAAGCTGGAAGCGGCGAACCGCAGATTGCCCATGCAGGAGGCGACGCCGGCGTCCGCCCACATGTTTATCGTGAATCCCCTTGCCGGGGGCGGCCTGATGTCTCTCTTCTCCACCCATCCCCCCATGGAGGAGCGCGTCAGAAGACTGGAGTCCATGGTGTACGGAAATCGCCCCTGAAAGGTGGGAAACCCATTTCATGAGACGAAGGGCGGCTGTTCTCGCGGCCGCCCTTTTCACGTACTCAGACTGAGAGATCACCCGTTCATTCCCCGGAAGGAGTCTGTGTGAGCAGGAAAAACCCTCGTCAATCAGCCTTTGAGATACTGGCGCACATAGAGAAGAGCGCTTCCTTTGCCGATACCCTGGTTGATCGGGAATTGTCCACGGACACTCTTTCCGGACCGGATCGGGGACTCCTTACGGAGCTTGTTTTCGGAGTGCTTCGCCGTCAGGGAACGCTGGACTACCTCATCGACTGCTGGTCATCACAGAAAACCTCCCGGCTGGAAAGGTCGGTGCTGATTCTGTTGCGCCTCGGGGTATACCAGATACATTTTCTCGATCGGATTCCGGTGTCCGCGGCGGTCAATGAAACGGTCAAACTTGCGAAGCGCTTTGCGCCGCGGGCTTCCGGGTTCATCAATGCGGTGCTCCGGCGGGCGGACCGGGAGAGGGACGCCATTCGCTGGCCAGACCGGGAGTCCGATGCGGCGGGCTTCCTGGCGGTGCGTTATTCTCATCCCCGCTGGCTGGTAGAATTGTGGAGGAGGCAGGTCGCCCCGGAAGAACTGGAGCCTCTGGCAGAATCCATGTCCGAAACGCCACCGTTGACCATCCGGACCAATACCCTGAAGATTGAGCGGCAGGGACTCCTTGACCTCCTGGCAAAGGAGGGTATCCGGGCGCGGGCCACCGATTTCTCCCCTTCCGGAATACGGATTCTCACCCCCCTGCCGCCGTTGTCACTCCCCGGGTTCCGGGAAGGATTGTTCACGGTCCAGGACGAGTCGTCCCAGCTGGCGGCCCTTTTGCTTTCCCCGCTGCCGGGAGAAACCGTCCTTGACCTGTGTGCGGCCCCTGGCGGTAAGGCGACCCATGTGGCGCAACTCATGGAGAATCGGGGATCCATCCTCGCCTGCGACAGGGATGAACGGAAGCTGGGCCGTGTGAGGGAGACGGCGGCAAGGCTCGGGATCTCGACAATCGAAACCAGAAGAATTGATGCATCAAAACCGCTTTCCGGTCTGGGAGATCGTCCCTTCGACCGTATCCTTCTTGACGCGCCCTGCTCCGGGCTCGGCGTGCTTCGGCGAAACCCGGAAGCGAAATGGCGCCTGACTCCTGGGGACCCGGCACGCATGGCGCTGCTGCAGGGCGCCATCCTCCGTGTCGCGGCGGAGCACCTTGCAGAGGGGGGGGTGCTCCTCTACTCCACCTGCTCCACCTCGGTGGAGGAAAATGAGCAGGTGATAGATGATTTTGTTTCAGAACGGAACGATTTTATGGTAGAAGACCTACAGGAGATATTTCCCGATCTTTCCGGTTTCTTTCCTGATCGAAGGTTCTTCCGCAGCTGGCCCCATCGGCACGGCATGGATGGCTTTTCCGCGGTCCGCCTGCGCAAAAGATAGGATCCATCGACATGCGTATCCGTGTCCGTTATCCGTGAGAGGCAAAGAAAGTACGGACAGGGAATGCAGGCACGGACTACGGGTTTTCCGGAGGTTTCATGAAAAAGATTGCGCCGTCGCTGCTGTCGGCCGATTTTTCCCGGCTTGGGGACGAGGTCCGGGCCGTTGAGGCAGGGGGGGCGGACTATATCCATGTGGACGTCATGGACGGCCACTTCGTGCCGAATATCACCATCGGCCCCCTGGTAGTGGAAGCACTCAGAAAGGTCACCCCCCTTCCCCTCGACGTCCACCTGATGATTTCCAATCCGGACAGCTACATCCCTTCCTTTGCCGAGGCCGGGGCGGACATCATCGTTGTCCATGCCGAAGCGTCGGTTCACCTCCATCGCACGGTGCACCTGATCAGATCTTTCGGCAAGAGGGCCGGCGTGGCACTGAACCCGGCGACTCCCCTGGGAGGTCTGGAATATGTCCTGGATGAGCTCGATCTGGTCCTTCTCATGACAGTCAATCCTGGCTTTGGCGGCCAGTCGTTCATTGATGCCTGCCTACCGAAGATCCACTCCCTGCGGCGCATGCTGGACGCAAGGGGCCTGGAAACGGAACTTGAGGTTGACGGCGGCGTAAAGGCGGACAATATCGGGCGCATCTCCCGTGCGGGAGCGGATGTATTCGTGGCGGGAAGCGCCGTCTTCGGCAGCACGGATTATGCCGCCGCCATCAGGGAATTGAAACGACAGGCACGGGAGCCGGCCCTGTAGGGCGCCGGACGGCTTCGACTCCGGCGCACGTCGAAGCATACGGGAAGCGGGAAGACACCCCTCCCGCGCGATAGAGCGATGCACGTGAATGGTACTAATCGGAAGTCTACGGCAGGCAGATGATGGAAACAAACATCCTCGTCATTGAAGATTCGGAACCTGTTCGCAGGGAGATCATCCAGATTCTCAGGAACTATTCTCTAGCGTCGTATTACCATGAGGCAGGAGACGGTATCGAGGCGCTGACAATCCTCCGCGAGATCAAGATGGACCTGATTATCTGCGATGTGGTGATGCCCCGCCTGGACGGCTTCCGGTTCCTGTCCATGGCCCGATCCCGCGACGAACTGCGCAACATCCCCATCATTTTCCTGACTTCCCGGGATGACCGTGATTCCAAGCTGCAGGGCCTCGAGCAGGGAGCGAGCGACTATATCACCAAACCGTTCGACCCGGCTGAAATGGTGGCCCGTGTCAGAATCCATCTCCAGATACGGCAGCTCCAGGAGGAGCTGAGGCTGGCCAACGAGAGGCTGATGCTTGTTTCCCATACCGACCACCTGACCGGACTGTACAACCGGCGCTACCTTATGGATGTGCTGGAAAGAGAACTCTCTCGAGTCCAGCGCAGCGGAAGCCATCTCTCCCTTCTGATTCTCGACATTGACCATTTCAAGGATATCAACGACCACTACGGCCACCAGGGTGGTGACATGGTTCTGGCCGAGGCCGCTTCGGTGTTCCGCAATGAGCTCCGCGTCTATGATACCGCAGCGCGGTATGGGGGGGATGAATTCGTGGCAGTCATCCCCGGCGCCTCCCAGTCCGAGGCCGAGGCCGTTGCCGAGCGTATCCGGGATTCGGTGGAAAAGA
>JAAZOO010000070.1 GCA_012797715.1 Geobacteraceae bacterium
CGTTGATGGTAAAGATAATGGTCGCCTTTGTCCCGACCCAGCTCCCCCTCGGGATCCTGGAAGGGGCCATCACCGCCGGGATGGTGGTGCTCCTTTACAACAAGAGGCCTGATATCCTGGTCAGGATGCGGGTGATCAGACCAGCGGAGGTGAAGTCGCATGGATAGAAAAGCGGGAACGAGGTACGAGGCACGAGGCACGAGGATAATCAGTAAATCTGCAAAACACGGACTAATTTTTTCGCTCTTTCTTCTGAGCCTTTCGCCTTTCGCCCTTAACCCCGTCAGCGCCTTCGGCGCCGAAAAATGGCCGGGTGTGGACGAATCGGTGGTGGAGAAGGTCGCCTCGGAGCATGGCCGGGAGGCCCATGAGCCCCTCATCAACACCGACCAGGGGGACCTGCTCCTGTTCGTATTCCTCCTGGCCGGAACCATCGGCGGTTTCGCGGCGGGCTATTACTGGCGGACCCTGATGGAGGGCAGGAAGGCTTGAAACCGGGGAGCCGGAGAGGATGCGCATGATCTGTCCGAAGGGCGGGTTTGAGCAGCCGGACGGCGCTTCCGAATGCCGGAGATGCGGCGTGATCTTCGCCAAGGTGCGGGGTGTCGGCTCCACTGCGTCCGTTCCCGAGCCGTTACCGGAGTCGGAACCCGCGGTGATTCGCTTGGACGCAGCGGGAGCTCTCTCTTGGCTGAAGGAGCGCATCCTGGCGGTCGATCCGGAAGAAAGCGGGGTCCTTGTCGCGTGCCGGGCCTTGTTCCTCCTCGTGCTCATCGTCTGGGGAATCCGCCTCATGGCCGGCGGCATCGAATCCAACCGCGTGGGTGAATCCTTCATGCACCTGGTCAACCTCCCCTTCCACGAGGCGGGACACGTGTTCTTCTCCCCCTTCGGCCGGTTCCTCCAGGTGCTGGGCGGCACCCTCGGCCAGTGGCTGGTGCCGTTCGTCGCAATCTGCGCCTTCATGGTCAAGGGAAACCCGTTCGGCGGGGCGGTGGGTCTCTGGTGGCTGGGGGAGAGCTTTCTCGACATCGCCCCTTACATGAACGACGCCCGGGCCGGGCAGCTCATGCTCCTGGGTGGCGTGACCGGGAGCGAGGTGGAGGACTACCACGACTGGGAGGTCATCCTGACGAAACTCGGCTGGCTCCGCTACGATCACCTCATCGCCCGCATCTCCTTCGGCATCGGGATCGCGTTCATGCTCCTGGCGTTCGCCTGGGGCGGATATACGCTGTGGCGTCAGTACAAGGTCACGGTGAACAGGTAAAGGGAAGAGACGCGGATTATGCACAATTTTACCCATGACAGCCATGGCGATTCGTTCCTGTCCCGCATCGACCCGCGCGTCAAGCTCCTGTGCGCCCTGGGTCTGCTGGTGATGGTGCTCAGCGGGAAAGGCTTCCTCTTTCCCCTGGCGACCGCCGCGCTCGGCATCGCGATCTGCCTGGGAAGCGGGCTCCGCTTGCGGTCCCTTGTCTTCCGCTTTGCCGAGCCGCTTTTCATCATGGTCATGCTCGTGCTGCTCAAGCTCTTCTTCACCGGGCGGGAGCCGCTCTTTTCCGTTACCCTGTTCGGAATCGACATCATCGGCTACCGGGACGGCCTGCGCGAAGGACTGCTGATCGCCGGCCGGATCACCGGCGCGGTGGCGCTCATGAACGCGCTGGCATGCATAACGCCGTTCACCGAAATCATGGCCGCCCTGGCATGGCTGCGGGTGCCCAGGAGCTTCATCGAGATTTCCCTGTTTGCCTGGCGCTACCTGTTCCTCATCTTCGACGACGCCCGGGTCATCTACGGAGCGCAGAAGAACCGTCTCGGCTATTCCGGCTGCGGCCGGGGGCTCCGGTCCTTCGGAACCCTGGCCGGAACCCTGGTCATCAAGGCCTTCGACAACAGCCGGAACGTCACCACCGCCATGATCCAGCGGGGATATGACGGGTCCATGCCGATGCTGCGGCACAAGCCGTTCCGCGCCGCGGAAGTGGCGGTTTCGCTCGCATTCATCCTCATAATGGGGTTTCTCTGGAAGATCTGAAAACTTCCGCGAACCAGAAAAGGTTTTCGTGACTACGCCAAGGCTTTCCGCCCATATCGAATCCTTCAGCTACCCCGACGGGACCATTGCCCTCTCCGACATCATGATTGACGTGGAACGCGGCGAGTTCACCGGCATCCTCGGCTCCAACGGCTCGGGCAAGACCACCCTCCTCAAGGTCATGGACGGTCTCATCAAGGACTACAGGGGGCGCGTCCTCCTGGACGGAGAGGATATCCGCGGCCTTTCGCCGACGCGAATCTACCGGAAGATGGGCCTGGTCTTCCAGAACCCCGACGATCAGCTGTTCGCCCATACGGTCTTCGAAGACACCGCATTCGGCCCGCGCAACATGGGCTTCGCGGAAACCGAGGTGGCGGAACGGGTCCGGGGGGCGCTGCGGGAAGTGGACATGGAGGACCATGCGGGAAAATCCATCCACAATCTGAGCTTCGGCCAGAAAAAACGGGTCTGCATCGCCGGATTGCTGGCCATGGGCCACGAAATCCTGCTGCTGGACGAGCCGACCGCGGGGCTCGACCCCATGGGGGAGTACCGGATGATGGAGCTCCTGACCCGGCTCAACCGGGAGAGCGGGGTCACCATCGTCATGGCCACCCACAGCGTAGACCTGGTACCCGTCTTCCTGCACCGGCTGCATATCCTGAGCAGAGGCCGCATCGCCCGGGGCGGCACGCCCGAGGAAGTGCTGACCGCGCCGGCGGAAATGTCCGACGTCAAACTGCGGCTGCCGCACATCGCCGAGCTCATCTACCGGCTGAAGCACGAAGACAAACTTCCCTTCGACCGGGTTCCCCTCACCATCGGCGAGGCCCGGCGGGAAATAGTCGAACGGCTAGCACGGGGAGAGGACAAGAAAAAATGAGTACTGAAAAGGAGCAACAATGAAAACCGCAATCCTGCTCATGGCCCACGGCAGCCGCATTCCCGAAGCAAACGACGCCGTCCGTGAAATCGCGGCAATGGTGAAAAGTATCGCCGGTTACGATATCGTCGAGGTGTCGTTCCGGGAGAACCATCCGCCCAACATCCAGCAGGGGATCGACACCTGCGTGGCCCGGGGGGCGGGGCGCATCCTGCTGGTTCCCTATTTCCTCTACCTGGGCGCCCACGTGCTGGAGGATCTGCCGAAGGAGCTCGAGGAGGCGCGGCAGCGCCATCCCGGCGTGGAGATGGCCATGGGACGCCACCTTGGGGTTCACAGGCGGCTGGCCGAGCTGGTCGTCGATCGCATCGAGGAATCCTTCGCACGAGAGGGGTGGAGCTGATGTCGGTCCATCTGCGGCCGGAAGAGATCGAGGCGGAATCGTTCCGCATCATCGACGCCGAAGTGGGGAAGCATACCTGGTCACGCGACGAATGGCAGGTGGTGCGGCGCGCCATCCACACCTCGGCCGACTTCGACTACGCCCGCGCCATGGTCTTTTCGCCCGACGCCCTGAGCCGGGGAATCGCCGCCCTGCGCGGCGGGCGCGGCTTGGTGACCGACACCACCATGGCCCTGGCCGGGATCAACAAGCGGCTCCTGGAGCGCTTCGGCGTCGGAGCATCGTGCTTCGTGGCCGACCCCGACGTATCGGAACTGGCCGCGAGTCACGGGATCACCCGCTCCATTGCCGCCATGCGCAAGGCGGCGACAGATCCGGCCAACGGCGTGTTCGTCATCGGCAACGCCCCCACCGCCCTCTTCGAGCTGCTCCGCCTGGTTCGGGAGGAAGGGCTCCGGCCCGACCTGGTGGTGGGCCTGCCAGTGGGTTTCGTAGGCGCCGAAGAGAGCAAGGAAGCGCTCATCCGGGAGGCATCCGTCCCCTTCATCACCAACCGGGGCCGCAAGGGGGGATCCAACGTGGCCGCGGCGGTGGTGAACGCCCTGCTGCTGCTTGCCCTTGAGAATGAAGAAAAGGGACCTTAAACACGGCTACACCACCGGCGCCTGCGCGGCCGCGGCGGCCAAGGGCGCGGCCCTCATGCTGCGGGACCAGGCCCTGCTGGATAAGGTGGAAATCGTCCTCCCCCGGGGAGAAACGGTCCGCTTTCGCCTCCAGGGCCAGGAGTTCGACCGGGATGCGGCCTCCTGCTTCGTGGTCAAGGACGCGGGGGACGACCCGGACGTGACCCATGGGGCGGAGATACATGCGAGGGTGACGTTAAAATCTGGTTTAGGGGCAGACCCGCGTGTCTGCCCTGGGCGAACACACGGGTTCGCCCCTACGAAACCTGTAACCGGAGAAATCCAATTGGAGGGCGGCGCCGGCATCGGCCGGGCGACCAAGCCGGGGCTGGCGGTAGCGGTGGGCGAATGGGCC
>JAAZOO010000006.1 GCA_012797715.1 Geobacteraceae bacterium
CCCCCCTCCGCGCACTGGACTGCAAGTCGCCCGGGTGCCGGGAGGCGACCCTGGGTGCGCCTTCCGTTCTCGACCACCTCTGTGCCGGGTGTGAAGACCATTTTTCCCGCACAAAGAAGTACCTGGACGCGGCCGGAACAGGATACGACATCAATCCCCGCATGGTACGAGGCCTTGATTACTACACCCGTACCACTTTCGAACTGGTGACCGGTATGCTCGGCTCCCAGAGTGCAGTTGCGGCCGGCGGGCGTTACGACCGGCTCATCGAGGAACTGGGCGGTCCCCCCCTTCCGGGTATCGGCTTCGCCCTCGGGGTGGAGAGGGTTGTGCTCCTCCTGGACGGCGAAGGGCTGGAAAGCCGTCCCGACCTCTTTATCGCATACCATGGGGAGGCAGCCGGTGACGCGGCCTTTCTTCTCATGTGCCGCCTGCAGAGGATGGGTTTCTCCGTGGAATTGGATTACGAGGGGAAAAGCCTGAAAAGCCAGATGCGCCGTGCGGACAAATTCCGTGCGCGATACAGCCTCATCATCGGCGAGGACGAACTGGCAAAGGGAAAGGCGGCCCTCAAGGAGATGGATCGCGGTGTCCAGACAGAGGTGCCCATCGACGCGGCTGCCGTCGCGGATATGCTGAGATGCGGGGGAGGGGCGTAATACCCTGATACGTATCCCGGGGCGATGCGTACCACGCTCCCTTTCCATTCAAACCGGATGCAGGAAGGCGGTGCATCACGGAGAGTTTTCCCCACTGTTTGTATCTTTTTCGTCGGATACGTTTCTTTTCTTCCGGAAACCGGGAAAAGAGAGCATTTCAGCTATCGGTGACACCACGGCCCCCAAAGGAGATCTCTTCCATGCAAGATTTGTCCGAGATGCATGAAAAATGCAGTCAGTGCGGTTTCGACTACGCGCGAATCGATACGGAGCGGTGGCTCGACAATACCGCCCGGCGGGTCATGTGTCCTGTCTGCGGGTGGACCAGGCTGGAGGAGCATCACTGGCCCGACGGGGTTCCCCGGCTGGTAAAACGGACCGAAAGCTTCGGTTTCGGCGCCTATAGGCTTGTACCGCCCGGCGGATATTCGGGATACAATGCATTTCATTCTTCTCCGGATCCGGAGGTTATCGAGCACATCAGGGAGCTCCTGAATAAAAAGGGGTGGAAGGGGTACCTGACGCTCTGGGATCAGTCCGTCGGCCGCGCACGGCTGGTGGAAGGGAGCCCTCTGCAGAAATTCGATGCAAACGGAACCAAGTAGGTTTGCCTCCGGAATCCCCGGAAACGACAAAACCGGACCTGATGAGCTTTCAGGTCCGGTTTTGCCGTTCAGGTGCCGCAGAAGGGGCGTTCACTTCAGATTCCAGACAATCATCTCCCACATGTCCCGCCAGTTTTTTCCCAACTCCCTCACCACCGACGGTTCGAAACCGCAGTGCATCATGCACTGTGCGCATCGCTCGTCCTTTCCGACGCCGTACCTGTCCCAGTCGGTCTTTTCCATCATATCCCGGTAGCTCGGATAATGGGTGTCGGTAATAAGGTAGCACGGTGCTTTCCATCCCTGCGTATTGCGGGTCGGATTCCCCCACGGGGTGCATTCCAGCTTCTTTTCCCCCATGAGAAAACGGAGATACATGGGTGTTGAGAGGATACGGTGCCTTTTGCTCATCTCGAAGACCTCGCGGAATTTTCGCTCGATCTCGCGACGTTCGAGAAAGAGTTTCTCCCCGACCGCCTCGTACCCGAACCCGGGCGCTACCAGAAAGCCGTCCACGCCCATACCGGAGAGGAGGGTAAAGAGCTCGTCGATCTCTTTCAGGTCGGTTTCCTTGAAGATGGTGGTATTGGTCCATATCCGGAAGCCGGCCCTCTTGGCGGCGCGGATTCCTTCAATGGCTATGGCAAAGGCATTGGGGTGCTCAAGTATCCGGTTGTGGGTCGTTTCCATCCCATCCATGTGCACGTTCAGGGTGAAATTGGGGT
Source organism: Geobacteraceae bacterium (assembly GCA_012797715.1). Lineage (GTDB taxonomy): Bacteria > Desulfobacterota > Desulfuromonadia > Geobacterales > Geobacteraceae > RPRC01. The sequence goes on from JAAZOO010000006.1 coordinate 1,990, forward strand.
GGGGCCGCATCCATTCCAGTGCATCCTTCAGCAGGATGCCGTTGGTGCAGAAGTAGATGTGCTTCTTCCGAGCCAGCACGCCGTCGATCAGCCCATGAACATGGGTATAGAGGAGCGGTTCACCGCCGGTAATGGTAACGACGGGCGCCGGACATTCATCCACGGAGCGGAGGCACTCCTCAAGGGACATTTCTTCCGCGAGCGTGGCAGCGTATTCGCGGATGCGACCGCATCCGGAGCAGGAAAGGTTGCAGAGATGAGTGGGTTCCAGCATGAGAACGAGGGGGAACTTTTCGACCCCCCGGAAGGCATTGCGTACGATGTAGTGTGTCAGGTCCAGATTCAGCTTCAGAGGGAAACGCATGGGTACAGCTCTTCCTTTCGAGACAAAAAGAGAATGGATCGAGTCTTATTTGATGCGCGCCAGTGCCGGGGTGCTCGATTTCCCCCGCTCCAGCACTGCTTCGGCTGAGGCGGCAATCCCCGCGGCGTCAAGACCCAGGTCCGCGCGCAGCTGGGTCTGGCTCCCGTGCTCGATGAAGCGGTCCGGAATGCCGATCCTCTTCACCTTCACGTGGAACAGGCGGGCCGATTCGAGGAGTTCGAGGATTGCGCTGCCGAAACCGCCGGCCAGGGCATTCTCCTCAACGGTCAGCAGCGCTCCGGTCCGTTCTGCGGCCGACAGTATCAGCTCCCTGTCGAGGGGTTTCACGAAGCGGGCGTTGATCACAGCGGCACGGACCCCTTTCCCCGCCAGGATCCGAGATGCCTCCAGCGCCGGGTAGACCGTGGAGCCGACGGCAATCACGGCCAGGTCGTCCCCCTCCACGAGCAGTTCGCCTGTGCCGATTTCCATCGTTTTCACCGTATCATCCAGGGGAACGCCGTACCCGGCCCCCCGGGGGTAGCGAAGGGCGATGGGACGGCCCGAATTGACGGCAGTCTTCAGCATGTGCTGAAGCTCGTTTTCGTCCTTGGGCGCCATTACCGTCATCTCGGGAAGGTGGCGCAGGTAGGAGAGGTCGAAGACGCCGTGGTGGGTGGGGCCGTCGTCCCCAACCAGCCCGCCCCGGTCAAGTGCGATGGTTACCGGAAGTTTCTGCAGGCAGATATCGTGGAAGATCTGGTCGTAGGCCCGCTGGGCAAAGGTGGAGTAAATCGCGGCCACCGGCCGGAACCCTTCGGCGGCCAGCCCCGCCGCGAAGGTGAGGGCATGCTGTTCCGCAATCCCCACATCGAAGAAACGGTCGGGAAATGCCTTTGCAAAGGGGGTCAGGCCGGTTCCGTCCGGCATTGCGGCGGTAACGGCGATGATCCTGTCATCTTCTTCGGCCAGTTTCACCATGGTGCGGCCGAAGATTGCGGTGTACGAGCTGGGCCCCCCTTTGGCGGCCAGAACCGCGCCGGTCTTCACATCAAAGGGGCCGACACCGTGAAAGAGGTCCGGTGTCTGTTCCGCGGGCGGATACCCCTTTCCCTTGGTGGTCATCACATGGATGAGGACAGGCCCCTCAGCAGTCCGGCAGTTCCGGAACACTTCAATCAACTGGGGGAGATCGTGTCCCGGGATGGGCCCCACATAGTCGAACCCGAGCGCTTCGAACAGTGTGCCCGGCGTAAGGAATCCCTTGAGGGAATTCTCCGCTTTTCGGGCAAAGTGGAGGATATTCCCGCCGATGGCCGGTATCCCCTTCAGGAGAGACTGCATCTCCTTTTTCAGTTCCCGATAGTACTTGCCGGTCAGCTTGCGCGAGATAAAGGAGGAAAAGGCGCCCACATTCTTGGAGATGGACATTTCATTGTCATTGAGCACAACGATGAGATTCTTTCGAAGATGGCCCGCCTGGTTGAGCGCTTCGAAGGCCATTCCCCCGGTGAGGGATCCGTCGCCGATGACGGCGATTACCTTGCTGTCTTTGCCGGTCAGGCTGTCGGCAGCGGCCATTCCGAGGCCCGCGGAGATGGAGGTGGAGGAGTGGCCCGCGCCGAACGCGTCGTGCGGTGATTCGCAGCGCTTCGGAAAGCCGCTGATTCCCTTGTACTGGCGCTGGGTGTGGAAGACCTCCCTCCGGCCGGTAAGTATTTTGTGGGTATAGGCCTGATGACCCACGTCCCAGACGATCCTGTCTGCCGGAGACGCGAAGCAGTAGTGGAGCGCCAGGGTCAGCTCGACGCACCCGAGATTGGAGGCCAGGTGGCCGCCGGTCTTGGAAACCGTTTCCAGCAAAAATCTCCGGATCTCCTCGCTCAGGCGGGGGAGCTCGCTTTCTTTCAGGCGTTTCAGATCTTCAGGACCGTTGATATTTTCAAGGAGCTGATACATGGTTGACTCCTGGTATGACGTGTTTGAGGAATTCCACCCTTTTCATACTGGCCGGTGCGCTCTGCCGTCCGGCCGCTGTGCATACCCTTCGGCGCGAAACCATTCCACCGCCTTCTCCAGGGCTCTCTTCACCGGGTTCTGGGGAAGCCCCAATTCCCGAAGTGCCTTGGAGGAGTCGAAATACATGAGCTTTCCGGCCATGCGCACTCCTGCCAGGGGGATGAGCGGCTCCCTGCCCGTTATCCGCGAAATCGCTTCATTGGCGTATGCAGCCAGGAGAATTGGGGTATAGGGGAGCCTGACCCTGGGTGCTGGGAGTCCGGATATCTCTTCCAGAAGAGAGAAAATGTCCCGCAGGGTCAGGTTCTGGTTTCCGAGGATGTATTTCTCCCCGATCCGTCCGTGCCTGGCGGCAAGGATGTGGCCTTTGGCGCAGTCTTCCACATCGATGAGATTGAGGCCGGTATCCAGGTAGGCGGGCATCCTGCGGTTGAGGAAGTCGACGATGATCTTGCCCGTGGGGGTCGGTTTGATGTCCCGTCGCCCCACCGGGGTTGAGGGATTCACAATCACGAGAGGAAGTCCCCGTTCCAGAAAGGTTTCCGCTTCCCGTTCGGCCAGAAACTTGCTCTTTTTATAGTGGCCGACCATTTCACTGATAGAAACGGGGGTGTCTTCGGTCCCCGGCGTCCCATCGCCGGGGTTGCCGAGGGTGCCGACACTGCTGGTGTAGACGACACGTGATACATTCCGCTTCAGCGCCGCTTCCAGGACGGAGCGCGTTCCGCCCACGTTCACCTCGTACATGGACTTCGGGGTGCGGGTCCAGAGGCGGTAATCAGCGGCGGCGTGAAACAGGGTGTCGCATCCCGCAAGCCCTTGCTCGAGGGAGTCCCGGTCCAGGAGGTCTCCCTCGTGGAGTTCAATGGGGAGACCGGCAAGGTTCGTTCTCACCGAGCCGGGTCTGACAAGCGCCTTGACCTCGCATCCCAGTTCGAGCAGTTCCCGTACCAGGCTTGCGCCGATAAAACCGGTTGCGCCGGTTACAAATACTTTTTTCATAGAAGCGGCAATGGAATGCCGCTCTTCCGCAGGCGAGAGTTTCGAGGGGAAAGAGCGGCGGATGTGTCAGTTGTTTTCGCCCGAAAGGGAGCGGTATTTCCCCAGGGCCATCAGCGGGAAGCAGTTGCGGTAGATGTGGTACTTGATCATGAAATACTTGGGGAAACCGGTGCCGGTGAACTGCTCTTCATCCCAGGTGCCGTCGGGCTTCTGCGTCCGGATCAGGTACTGGATGCCGTTGGTTACCTCGGCGGATTTCTCCTCTCCTGCAGCCATGAGGGCGAGGAGCGCCCACGCGGTCTGGGACGGCGTGGTTTCCCCGATGCCGGCGAGGGACGGATCGTGGTATGACTCGCAGCTTTCACCCCACCCCCCGTCTTCGTTCTGTACCGACTTCAGCCAGTTCACCGCCTTTCGGATATACGGCTGGCCCGGGTCCTCGCCGATGGCCTGGAGCCCGGACAGCACGGACCATGTGCCGTAGATGTAGTTGACACCCCACCGGCCCCACCAGGGTCCTTCCGGCTCCTGGTTCTTCTTGATGAATTCCAGGGCCCGAACCGCAGCGGGGTGGTCCTTCGGGTAGCCGAAACTTCCCATCAGCTCCAGCATCCTGCCGGTAAGATCCGCGGTGGGGGGATCGATGAGGGCCTCCAGGTCGGCAAAGGGGATCTTGTTGAGGATATGCTTGGTGTTGTCCTTGTCGAAAGCCCCCCACCCGCCGTTCCTGCTCTGCATCCCCAGGCACCAGCGGATGCCGCGCTTGATGGCGTCGTCCTTCGCCTTGCCGTTCTTGGTCTTCACATCCTTTATGGCCATCATGACGATTCCGGAATCGTCCACGTCCGGATACCAGTCATTGAGAAACTCGAATGCCCATCCTCCCGGTTCCAGATCGGGACACTTGATTTTCCAGTCCCCGGGCTTGCGCACTTCCCGATCCAGGAGCCACTGGGTTGCCTTCACCAGCGACGGGTGATCGTTGGGCACGCCGGCGTCGAGGAGGGCCTTGAGAGCCAGGGCAGTGTCCCAGACGGGAGAGACGCAGGACTGGAGGACGATGCTCTCTTCGCTCTCGATGCAGAAGTTTGCGAGGGCTTCCAGCCCCTTCTGGATAACGGGGTGATCATTGGCGTAGCCGAGGCAGTGCAGCGCCAGGATGGAGTTGAGCATGGCCGGCTGGATCCCGCCCCAGTCCCCGGATGGCTCCTGGTGATCCAGAACCCATTTTTCGGCAAATGCCATGGCCTTCTTCATGAAGGGCCGGATCGGGCTTCGCTCGTAGATCTTCAGCAGGTGGTCCACACCGATGAAGAAGTTCTTCCAGGTAAGGATACCCTCTTCCTTGGTGAAGGTGTAGTCCGTGGGGCGCGGCGGGCGGACATACAATTCCTGGACCCGCGCCCGTGGCGGCAGTCTGCGCACCGGACGCGCGGCCATGACGATGGCGAGGGGAATTATCGTGGCGCGTGACCAGCTGGAGAGTTCGTACATGTTCAGGAATGCCCAGTTCGGCACCAGTGACAGCTCGATGGGCATTGACGGAACGCCGAACCAGGCGAATTCTCCGAAGAGGGCGAGAAAAATCTTGGTGAAAACGCGGGTTTTGATGATGCCGCCGTTGTCCAGAATGAAGGCGCGGGCCTTCTCCAGCGCCGGATGATCCGAGGAGTAGCCCGCCAGTTTCAGCGCGAAATACGCCTCGACCGTGGTGGACAGATCGCCGGGGCCTCCGTAGTAAATGGTCCAGTATCCGCCGTCGGTCTGTTTGCTGAGGATGTAATTCGCCAGCTTCTTCTCACGGCCCTTGTCCACCATGCCGAGGAAATGGAAGAGCATGATGTATTCTGCGGTAATGGTGACGTTGGATTCCAGTTCCGCCCACCAGTACCCTTCCGAGACCTGTTCACGGAAGAAAAACTCGCAACTGCGCCGGATGGTCGTATCCAGGGGGTCGGTTGTTTCGACCGCTTTCTTCTTCCAGATGGAAGCGGGGAGGTGGTGGACTTTGGCACCTGACTTCGAGGGCTTGCGGGGTTCGGCCTTCTCTGTGAGGGTCCCGTTGAAGGATGTCAGCGCATGTGAAATTGGGTATTTGCAGGATTTCATTACAGTGAACTCCGGGGAAACCAGAAAAATCGGCGTCTTATTCGGGACGCACGACGGCATTATGATAAATTATCGCAAATTTCTACCACATTTTTTAGAAAAGGTATACCTCTTTTCCGTCGGGAGGCATGGTTCCGCCGGTTTTTCCTATGGTTGCGGCAGGCGGGGGACAGGGGGGCGGTTGATTTTCACCTTCTCCCTATGGTACCCTCAACCCGCGTATCACGAGGAGGTTGTACACCATGAGAAGTGCCAAAGGCAAGGGCAAGACCCTCTTTGACTGGATCGCCCGCTATCCGCTCGCCATACTGTTTGGCGCGCTGCTTCTTTCCGCGATTTCGGTTGTCTACACGAAAAACAACCTGCAGTTCCTGACCGGCAGGGATGACCTGATGCCCAAGAACAGTGCGTTCCACCGGGATTACCGAAACTACCTCCGTGAATTCGGGGATATGGAGGAGATCGTGGTCGTCCTGGAGAGCGACGATCCGGTCAAGGCAGGCCGCTTCGGCACGGAACTGTTCAGCCGTCTCCACCAGAGAAAAGACGTCGTCCGAGAGGTCTTCTACCCCTACGGGCTTCCATTTTTCCAGAAAAACGCTTTGCTGTTTCTGCCGCTGAAAGATGTGGAGGCTCTCAGCAGCAACCTGACCAAGGCACTGCCGGTGCTGAAGGATCTTGCGGCTGCCCCGTCGGTGCAGACCCTGTTCACGTCGCTCTCCACCCGCATGGAAGAGTACATGCGTCAACAGCCGGGCGCGCCCGGAGCGGAGGATCAGGTGACGAGCCTCATCTTCATGCTGGACAAGCTGGGTGCCGGTTTCGAGCGCTTTTCCAAGCCGGAGGGGGGGGGCTTTTCCCTTGACGAATTTTTTCTCGGCAGCGGAAAGGACGGGAAAGGGTCCCGGTTTGTTGAGGCGGGAAAGATGCAGATCCTGACCGTTCTGCCGGTAAAGGAGAGCGGAAGTTTCGTCCCGGCAGAGAAGGCAATCTCCGCGGTGCGCGAAGAGATACGAAAGGTTGCTGCGGACCCCCGTTTGGCCGGAGTGAAGGCCGGGCTAACCGGTGTGCCGGTGCTGGAGTACGAGGAGATGTCCACCAGTCAGCGGGACATCGCCCTGGCTACGGTTATTTCCATCGTGCTGACGGTGGTTTTGCTGCTGTTCGCTTTCCGCGGGGTGGCGAACGCCTTTGCCGCCATGATCTCGCTGCTGGTGGCCATCGCTCTTTCCTTTGGCATGGCGACGCTGACCGTCGGCCACCTGAACATTCTGTCCATGGTCTTTGCCGTGATGCTCATCGGTATCGGCATCGAATACGGTATCCAGATCGTGCTCCGTTACCAGGAGGAGCTCCGGCTGGGACGGCAACGCCTTGAATCCCTGAGGATTGCCCTGAACAGGAACCTGTGGGCCATCACCATGGCCGCGGCCACGGTTGCCGCCGCTTTCCTGACCTTTGTCTTCACCGACTTCAAAGGGATTTCGGAACTGGGGGTTATCGCAGCCATCGGCATCGCCATCTGCGTGCTCGTGACCTTTACCGTGCTGCCCGCCATGCTTGTACTCCCCGTCAAATACGGAAAGAGAAACCGCAGGGTCGGTGCGCAGTCCGTATCTTTCCCGGCATCAGCCCCCGGAAACTC
>JAAZOO010000071.1 GCA_012797715.1 Geobacteraceae bacterium
CCGCCTTATCGTGGAGGTCGTCTCAGGCTCAAGAACAGTGTGGTTGCGATACAGAGACAGCCCCCCGGCACTACGCCGCGGGGCTTTTTTTTGCGTTCGCGCGTCCCTCCTAATCCTAAAACCGGCAGTTGGAGGTATCCGCAGAGAGCGAATCTTTCGTATTTTGTTGCTGCTCTTAGCGAAATGGAGCGGCCACAGCCGATACTGTCCGAACCCCAAGGGTGAGTGTGTCGGCTGTAGTGAAATGAGCGTAGAGCAGCACAAAGACGGCAATCGGAGAGAACGAAGGATGCCTCCAACTGCCGAATCTAGGCTAATTGCTTCCCTCACGCAATGCCACGCCATGGGCTCCTTTCTCCGGTTCACCCGTAGGGTGAAAGCCGTGCGGCCAGCCTATGTCACCCCCCTTTTCGTGTATGAAGCGGACAAAATCATTGAGCGGCCTCAGTTTTGCCGCGCTGATATCTGAAATGTCCGCGCCGAATTTTTTCTCCACGGCGGCAGCCAGCACCAGAAAATTCATGGAATCAATCCCTTGGGTAAGGAGCGGCGCCACGGGATCGGGATCGATAGCGCCGATACGGTCCCTTCCTAATCCGATTTCCTCCATGAGGCCCAGAGCTCACCGAGGTGAAGGGGCACTTCCCGTCTCCCTTCGTTTGGCGGTCTCCCGTGTCAATCGTATTGACTCAAAAGAAAACGCCGGACCTTGCCGGTAGCGGTTCTTGGCAACTCATCGACCCATTCCACCTGCACCGGACACATGTAGGGGGGGAGTTTCCCGGCGACAAAGCGCCGCAGCTCCTTTTCCAGCTTCGGGCCCTGTTCATAGCCGGGATTCAGCACCACAAAAGCAATGGGGCGGACCAGGTGCTCCACCCTTCGCCTGCCCACCGCGCATTCCATCACCGCGGGGTGTTCGCGCAGCGTTGTTTCTACCCGGATAGGGGAAACCCAGTGGGCGTCCACCTTGAAGAGATCGTCGCTGCGCCCCTGGTAGAAGAAGTAGCCGTCCTCTTCCAGGAACATGTCTCCTGTGCGGAGCCAGCCGCCCGGGAGCATTGTCACCGCGCTTTTTTCGGGGCTGTTCCAGTAGAAGGGTGCGAGGCTGGGACCCCGAAGGAGGAGGTGGCCGGGGGCTCCCGGAGCGATGGGGCGCCCCTCGTCATCCGCGAGGCGGACCTCGAAGGGGGGGACAAGGACCCCTGCCGAGCCGGGACGCACGGCGCCCGGACGGTTGGAAATATAGATGTGAAGTGCCTCTGTTGAGCCGATGCCGTCAAGGATCTCGATGCCGGTCGCCTCGGTCCATTCGCGGCACAAAGGCCCGGGAAGCGATTCTCCTGCTGACACGCAGAGCCGGAGGGACGAGAGGGCATCCCTGCCGTCCATGGTCTTGAGGAGCATGGTGTATGCAACGGGGACGCCGAAGAGAATGGTTACGCGGTGCCGTGAGATGATGCGGAGGACCTCGCCTGAATCGGGCTTGCCGGGGAACAGCACGGCAGTGGCGCCGAAGCGGAGAGGGAAGGAAAAGCTGTTTCCCAGCCCGTACGCGAAGAAGAGCTTGCTGGCGGAAAAGACGACGTCCCGCTCGCTCATGGCGAGGACCGATCCCGCAAAGGCATCGGCCGTTGAAAGGAAATCCCCGTGCCGGTGCGGGACACCCTTGGGTGTGCCGTTGCTGCCCGAGCTGTAGAGGAGCAGGGCGATCTCGTCGCGGGACGGCGTGTGGGAAGGGAATCCCGCCTGTGCGGAAGAAAGCCTCCCGGAGAATTCCGGGTCGTCCAGGAGCAGGGTCAGGCCCGTACGTCTTGAGTGGGCCTGAAGCGCCGCCGATGCCGTCGTCTCGGCAACAAGCGCCGAGATCCCGGAATCGCGGAAGATGAAATCATACTCGTCCTCACTTAGGCCGGGATTGAGCAACACCGCAACAGCGCCGGTTTTCAGGCATCCCAGCAGCGCAAGGAAATATTCCGGGGAGTCATTGGCCACTATCGCCACCCGCTCACCGGCGGAGACGCCGGAAGCATGCAGGAGGGCCCCGAAACGGTTCGACTGTTCGTCGAGCATCCGATAGCTGACTTTGCGTTCACCGGCTATGACCGCCACCTTGTCCGGGTGACGATGGAGATTCGGCTTCAGGAGGGCGATGGCGGCGTTCGGCGCGAGGCTCATGAGGCGGGGTTCCCTTTCAGATAACGGAGATTTTTTATAGTCGCGCGCCGTTGGTTTGTCAATGGCATTGAAGTGTTCCGGTCACCTTCCCTCCACCCGGAACCGCCCGCCTCGAAATGCCTCATCAGCCTCTCTCCGCACGGCATCTTCCGAGTCCCCATACTTTGGTGAAAAATGAAAGGGTATCAGGCGTGCGGCTCCCGCCTCCCCGGCCAGAAACCCCGCCTGCCGGGCCGTGAGGTGATGCTTTTCCACGGCCCGATCCCGGTCTTCATGAAGAAACATGGCCTCGATAAACAGGTAATCCGAACCCCGGGCAAGGTCTTTGATGCGTACGGCGTTTTCCTCGCTGCAGGCCGCGTCGGTCACGTAGGTAATCTTCTGCCCCGGAACGATGTGCAGCAGGTTCTTCTTCAGGGTTCCGAGGGGCAGGAAGCGCTGGCGGATATCTCCCCCCTCCCGCCACCAGACCCGCACCAGGGTATCGTCAGGGTCTCCCCGGAGCACGGCCGTTTTCAGGCCCGTCAGCCAGGGCCCCATGGGAAATCCCTGCTCCAGCAGGCGGTTCTTCATGATGTTCACGTGCCCCTTCTCTTCCAGGGAATAGGAGAGAGAGGGAATGCCGTGGTCCAGAATCTCACTCCGGACGCGGAAGGTCTCTTCGTCCAGGAGTATCCCTCCATCAACCCCTGTCACGGATTCCGCTTCCCGGGTGAACCGGTTCCTGCAGCGAAAGAGCGCGGAGCGGAGCCGGCAGCCGTCGAACTCCGCAGCGGCGATGACCAAATCGGTGGTGAACTTTTCCACCAGGTTCCAGGTATAGGAGGCGAGGCGGTGCTCCACCCGTTCGATAAATCCGGGCGGACCGAAAAGCTGCAGGCGCTTGTCCCTGGCCAGAAGGATCCGCAGTATCCGATCAAAGCCGGCGAAGTGGTCCATATGGGTATGGGAGACAAAGACATGGCTGATGCGCAGAATTTTTCGCGGCGGAAGGGCATGCAGGTCTCCCAGGTCGAAGAGGATGGCCCTTTTTTCGAACAGGAAGTCAATATACAGTGCCGGGTCTTCGAAGGGCCCGTTCACGAGGGACGGGTGAAAAAGGGGTTTCATGGTTTCGCTCCTCGGCGCGGAGGATTTCTCTCCAGGGCCTCGGCACACTGCAGCCTTGCGTCTTGAGTTTTCTGTGATCCCACGTCCGCGGTACGGTTTTCCATCGGCGATTCTTCTCTCCGGTGCTTTGATTGCGGAAACACTTTTTTGACGTGAAGCAGATACCGAGTATATATTTTTATATTCAATGGTGAAAAATCAATACTCGAGCCTGGTGCCGCAGCAACAACCCGGAAGGAGTCGGAAAAGGAGGGCTGCGCCTGCCCGCCAGGGGCCGGATTCCTTTCCGCAGCGCAGCCTCTCTCGTGCCTCCGGCCGGAGCAGCCCCTCTGGGGGGCGTCTCCAGGGAAAGAATCGGGAAATGCTGGTACACGTTTCCCGGCACCTATTCGTGCCGCTACCATGGGAAGAAGGGGGAACGATCATGACAGTGACCGCAGAACTTGTCGCCTGGACCTGGGAACGGAAGTGCCTGAAGGCGGTGGCGTCCCTGGAAAAGAACGGTTTTACCGCCGTTTACTGTAGGACGGGGCGGGAGGCTGCCGGCTATATCCTTGCCGAGGCGGAACACGCCTGTTCCATCGGGTTCGGCGGTTCCATGAGTGTCAGGGACCTTGAGGTGGAATCCCGCCTCCTGGA
>JAAZOO010000072.1 GCA_012797715.1 Geobacteraceae bacterium
CGCGCCGGCTCTCACTCTCCGCTCCCCGGAGCTCGACGCATCGTTCCGTCAATGCCTGGAGACGTGCCGGCTCCCACACGGAACGGATATCCCACGGCAGAGACACCGACCCGGCATCCCGCAGAAACCTTCTCTCATGGAGCGCCTCGCACCGCCGGAACAGCTCCTGCAATTCCCGGGCACGGGCGACCTCTTCCCTGTGCGGAGGCATGGTTTCGGCATGGCGCAGTTCCGGCATCTCCAGCATCTCAACGGTTCCGCGCGCGGGGACGGGTGCGGAACGGGCGACAGCCGCCATCCGGCCGGATACCCTCAGCAGCTCCGTCGCAAGGGTCTGGCGCCCCCGATACAGGATCTCCCGCAACGAAGCGTTCCTGCATCGCGCTATGTATCTGTTTCCGTAGACCATCATCCCGCTCCTCAGGTATCGGCGCAAGGAAATCACAGGCTCATTTCAGGAAAAGCCCCCTCCCCGCAGGGAGGGGCATGGCGGGGGAGAAGCATGAGACGCCGAAGCAGACACCGCGTATGACCCATTCGGCGCGTCACGATGGGGAACTATACGGGCGATGAATTACAATGAATCTTCGGAAACGTTTCCTTCTTGTGAATTCTGAAGGCGTTCCCGCCGTCCCCGGAACGGGCCCAAGTCGCGGCAGACGAGACATCCCGGGAGGATTCGGAGGGGTAGTGTTACAGATGTGTTAATTCTGCAGGGAAGATGAATATTCCCGTTTTCATCCCGTTCCGAACATAGTATTTTACATCCCGGAAGAGATGGCCGAGGGCGAAAGGATACCCCATGGAAAAAAGGAGGAGGGAACGGGAATGAGAATCGTTTTTGTCAGACACGCGGAAGCGGTGGAGAGGACGGAGGGCATCCCCGATGAAGGAAGATACCTGACACCGGACGGAAGGTTTCTTTTCCGGAAAACCGCTAAGACCATGCGCGATGAGGGCCTTGACCCCAACCTGATCCTGACGAGCCCCTACCTGCGCGCGGTTCAGACAGCCGATATCCTGGCGGAGAAGCTCTCCTACGTCGGGTCGCTGCTGGCGATGAAGGAACTGGCTCCCGGTTTCGACAGGGACGCGCTGACGCAGGTCATCCTGTCCTACCGGCCTGTGAAGGAACTGGTAATCGTGGGGCATGAACCGGATCTGAGCACGGTAATCTCGTCCCTTCTCTCCCTGCCGGAGGGATTCCTGCTGGAAAAGGGGGCTGCTCTCAAACTGTCCGTGGATCCGGACAATCTTGATTCCCAGGCTTCCTTCAAATGGATGGCGGTGGGAAGGAAACTGATTACTTCGGAGAAGAAACTGGTGTCGTGACGACGGCACTCACCGGCGACCACATTCCATGGAAGGAAACGGAGACATGTCCCACAAGGAAAAGAAGGAGAAGAAGGAGAAAAAGAACCCGGTTCACAAGGTCGGGTTTGAACTGGAAGCTCCCGACGCGGGGAGCGTATACCTCGCCGGGAGCTTCAACGACTGGGATACGCAGTCCCACCCCATGAAAAAGGGAAAGAAGGGAAACTGCAAGGTCAAGCTCTCCCTGGAGCCCGGCCTTTACGAGTACCGCTTCGTTGTGGATGGCCGCTGGACGGACGATCCCCTATGCGGGGTATCCGTCGCCAACGGCTTCGGCGGCAGAAACAGCATCAAGGTAGTGCAATAGGCCCCTGTCCTGTCCTCGCTCATGCCCCACCCGCAAGGGGGAGACGATGGCGCGGCCCGTGGGCGCGAGGAGCACTTCTCCCCTTCCCCGTGCCGGTGGGCAGGGCACCGCCCCCCATGCACCGATGACTTTCTTCAGCCGGCCCTTCACTGTACCCTTTCTGCTCCTTCTGGCGCTTCTCACCACGGCGACGGGACCCGCAGCAGCCGGCACGCCCGGCGGCACGACCCGGAACCGCCTCACAATCGCCCTCCGTGCGCCGGCGGCACTGCGCAGCCATTCTGTCAGCCGAACCGCCATGGACGATGCCGTCACCCTGCTGCGCAGGGGATTCCCCCACGCCGTCATCAGCCGTACCGCCCGGACGGCCCAGGTCAGCATCAACCTCGTCCTGGACGACAGAACGGTTTCCTCCCGGGTACGGCCGGATACCTGCCCCCCCGCACCATTCCTGTTCCCCTACCCGGCCCAGCAGTATAGCTGGCACGCACATCCCACTCCCCGGGGCACGGAACTGACCCTGACCGCCCCCTCTCCGGAAGCCATCAGCTTCGGACTCTACGGGCTCCTCCAGGAGAAACTCGGCTATGCGTTCATCCATC
>JAAZOO010000073.1 GCA_012797715.1 Geobacteraceae bacterium
TCGGTGAAGAGCCGGAAACGGAGGCGCCAGGAACCACGGTACGCGGCTTGGAGCCCCCGGTTCACCCTGAAGCGTCCGAAACAATGGCGTCCGTTCCGGAGGAGGCAGACCTGCAGTTTGCTCCGGAAGAGGAGTACGTACCCGCCGCCGAGGCGCTTGCCGCACTTCGGGAAGAACGTGCGGCGGCCTTCGAAGCGCCGACTGTCGAAACGGTGCCTCCCGCAGAGGGGGCACGCATTTCGGTCACCGAAGCGCAGCTTGCCGAGGCGATCTCCCACATTTCCAGAGAAATCATTGAAAAGATAGCCTGGGACGTTGTGCCGGATCTGGCGGAAGCTATCATCAAGGAAGAGATACGAAAGATCAAAGAGGGGATGGCGCGCTAGAATCCTCCGAACGTGGACCGCAGGCAGGCCTCTGCCTCCCATGCCGCACTCTGAATCAATTTGGGGATTTCACATCCCCTTTTTCGTATCCGGTTCCAGCCATTTTTTCACGTCATGCCGGCAGTGACCGGTTCCGCCTCCGCTTCTCCTGAAGATTCCATCCCGCCCGGGAGGGGAGAGATGCAGCGCAGGACGGCAACCGACAGGCCGACTTCCTGAAAGTTCAGAAACTACAATACCATGCGCCGGGGAAAGGCGCATCGAAGGTTGGGGCACTCTATGGCGAACAGAGAACTTGCAAAGGCGTACGAGCCGAAGGCTGTTGAGGACAGATGGTACGGAGAGTGGGAGCAGGGTGGCTTTTTCCATGCCAAGGCACCCACGGAGAAAGAACCCTTCAGTATAGTTATCCCTCCCCCCAATATCACCGGAGTGCTCCACATGGGGCACGCCCTCAACAATACCCTTCAGGATATCCTCTGCCGCTGGAAGCGGATGTCAGGCTTTTCCGTGCTGTGGATGCCGGGAACCGACCATGCCGGCATCGCGACACAGAACGTTGTGGAGCGCCAGCTCGCGGCTGAGGGAACCAGCAGGCATGAGATCGGTCGCGAGGCGTTTATCGAGCGTGTCTGGAAATGGAAGGCTGAATCGGGCGGGAAGATCATCGGCAAGCTCAAACGGCTCGGCGCTTCCTGCGACTGGGAACGCGAGCGTTTCACCATGGATGAGGGCCTGTCCCGGGCGGTACGCGAGGTTTTCGTGCGGCTCTACGACGAGGGGCTCATCTATCGGGATAACCGCTTGATCAACTGGTGCCCCCGTTGCCATACCGCCCTTTCCGATATTGAAGTGGAACATGAAGAACAGAAGGGGAACTTATGGCATCTTCGGTATCCGGTCGTCGGTTCCGACAGGTATCTGGTTGTCGCGACCACCAGGCCGGAGACCATGCTCGGCGATACTGCTGTCGCCGTCAATCCCGCCGATGAGCGGTACCGTGACCTGATAGGAGGGCAGGTGCTTCTCCCCCTGCTACAACGGCACATTCCCATCATTGCCGATGAGTATGTGGACATGGAGTTCGGCACCGGGGTTGTCAAGATCACACCGGCCCATGACTTCAATGACTTCGAGGTCGGGAAGCGCCACAACCTGGATAGAATCAACGTTTTCGACGAATCCGGAATCATCAATGCCGCAGGTCACCAATACGAGGGCCTCGACCGGTTTGCAGCGCGGAAAAGGATTGTTTCCGATCTGGAAGAAGCGGGTCTGCTGGACAGGATTGAGGACCACACCCTTGCGGTAGGAGGTTGTTACCGCTGCAAGACGGTCGTCGAACCCTATATGTCTCTCCAATGGTACGTGAAGGTCGGTCCTCTGGCCGAAAAGGCCATTGCCGCGGTCAGGGAAGGGCGCACACGGATCGTTCCTCTCCAGTGGGAGA
>JAAZOO010000074.1 GCA_012797715.1 Geobacteraceae bacterium
CGAGCTTTCAAAGCTGTTCCCGAGCGCCGGCAGGATGGCGCGGCTCGAAGAGTCCTACCGGAGGAAATACGACACGGAAGTCGAGGAAGGTGATACCAAGTTCCTGAATACGGACGATATCCAGTTCGGTTCGTTTCTCCGCCGTTTCGAAACCGCGGTCTACGGTGTGTGGAGGTATCCCGATGCGGCGGCGCGCGCGGGGATTCAGGGAGTTACCCCGGTGAAGATTACCTTCAATCGGAAGGGTGAAATCGAGAACATTCAGCTTCTCCAGTCTTCCGGAAGCCAGATTCTGGACTCCGAGGTGTTTCGCGCGCTCCGTGCAATCGGACCGTTGGGAGGTTTTCCCAAAGCATATCCCAAGGAGCAGTTCCACCTGATCGCCTTTTTCCAGTACGGGATCATTCAGGGGGCGATCCGCGGAAGCATTCGTTAGCCCTTTGGGCAGCCGAGACGGATCCGCAGGTACTCCTCAAGCCCTTTCCCAATCTCTTTCCTTTTCAAGGCCATGTCCACCGTTGCCTTGAGGAAGCCGAGCTTGTCCCCGCAGTCGTAGCGGGTCCCTTCGAATCTGCAGCCGTAGACGGGCTCTTTCCCGGAGAGACTGAGGATGGCATCGGTGAGCTGGATCTCACCCCCCTTGCCCGGTTCCTGCCTTTCCAGGATGGGAAAGATCTCCGGGGTCAGCACATAGCGTCCGATAATTGCAAGGTCGGAAGGCGCGTCTTCCCGCTTCGGCTTTTCCACAAGATTGTTCACCTTGTAGATCCTGTCGGAAATTGCATCGGCCTGGACGCACCCGTAGGCCGAGATGTTTTCCATGGGCACCTGTTCAAGGGCAAGCACTGAACCGCGGTGCTCCGTGTAGACATCGAGGAGCTGGCGGAGGCACGGCCTTTCCCCGTCGATGATGTCGTCCCCCAGGAGCACGGCGAACGGCTCGGTTCCGACAAATTCACGGGCGCAGAGAATGGCGTGGCCGAGCCCCATCGCCTGTTTCTGCCGGATGTAGAAGATGCTCACCATCTCCGCGATATCGCGTACTTCCTTGAACTCATTGTCCTTTCCCTTTTCCAGCAGGATCGATTCCAGCTCGAAGGCGATGTCGAAATGGTCTTCGATGGCCCGTTTGCCCCGGCCGGTGACGAAGAGCACCTGCTCGATGCCGGCTGCCACGGCTTCTTCCACGACATACTGGACGAGAGGCTTGTCAATGAGCGGCAGCATTTCCTTGGGAGATGCCTTGGTTGCGGGCAGGAAGCGGGTACCGAGTCCCGCCACCGGAAAGACGGCCTTTTTGATCTTCATGGCAACCTCGAGTGCGTCGTAGCGGGTTAGGGAGTTTTCAGCCTATCCAACGACATCTTCGCCGACTGCAGGGTGTTCTGCAGCAGCATGGTGATGGTCATGGGGCCGACTCCTCCGGGAACGGGGGTGATATGGGAGGCGCGACGGGCGGCAGCCTCGAACTCCACGTCCCCCACGAGCCTGTTGTCGGGGAGACGGTTCACTCCCACGTCGATGACCACCGCCCCTTCCTTGATCCATTCACCCCGGATCATTTCCGGCTTGCCGGCGGCGGCGATGAGGACATCGGCTGCTGCTACCTTAGCCGGCAGGTCCACGGTTCTCGTATGGCAGATGGTCACCGTGGCGTGCTGCTGCAGGCACAGGAAGGCCACCGGTTTGCCGACGATGTTGGAGCGGCCCACTATCACGACTTCCTTCCCCTTCAGGTCGATGCCGGCCTCTTTCAGCATCACCATGATGCCGTACGGGGTGCACGGCTGAAAAACCGGCTTTCCGATAACGAGCCGTCCCATATTGAAGGGGTGAAAGCCGTCAACATCCTTTTCCGGCGAAATTGCCTCCAGGATCCTGGAATCGTCGATGTGCTTGGGAAGAGGGAGCTGCACGAGGATACCGTGAATCTTCGGGTCATGGTTGAGCCTGTCAATGAGGGCGAGGAGTTCCCCCTCTTCGACAGTTTCGGGAAGGGTGTATTCATCGGAGAAGATTCCCACGTCACCACAGGCCTTTTCCTTCATGCTGACATATACCTTGCTGGCAGGGTTTTCTCCCACCAGAACGACTGCCAGGCCGGGGCGCACCCCCTCCGCGGCGAGACGCTCCGTTTCCGCCGCGATGTCTCCACGGATTTTTCGTGCGATTGCTTTTCCGTCAATAATCTGCGCCATAAGCGTTGACTCCTGTAGTGTCGGATGCCCGTTCCTCCCCAAAGGCAGGGTCTTTTGTGCCGGCGGCATGGCCGGGTTTGAAACGGGGTGTTTCGTGCAGGCAAAAAAAACCCCCCGGTCCGGGGGGATTCTTTCAGAGGCTGCTAGGCCGCCGCAGACGGGCAGGAAGAGCAGGCGCCCTCTTTCGGGCAGATCGAGGGCGTCTTGGGTTTCGAATCCTTCGAGTATCCTTCGCTGTACCAGCCGCTCCCCTTGAGGGCAAAGCTCGTCCTGGAAATCAGCTTTTCAATGGAGCCTCCGCAGGCAGGGCATACGGTGGCGGGATCGTCGGAGAATTTCTGGCGGATTTCGAATTCCTGACCGCAGTCTGAGCAGTGGTATTCATATATGGGCATCTGTGGTACCTCCTAAAACGTTTTCCCTGTAACTATAAGAATTGCCCCCGCTGTTTGTCAACCCCTTTGGGCTGTCCGACGAATGGAACGCCTATTTGAAGAGACAGTTCGTCATGGCAAAGAGAAGGGGCGTGCGGTAGATAATTCCCACGACCTTCTTCTCCCTCACCACCGGAATCCGCTGGAAGCGGTGCTGTACGAACAGGCCTGCGATGTCCACGAGGAGCGCGTCTTCGGTGACGGAAATCGGCTCACGTTCCATGATGTCTTCAACAAGCTTGTCTTTAATGGCGCCGCAGAGAAGGTCGAAATAGCCGGCATCCTCCCGCTGCGAGGGCTCCGTCGTTTCCGCTGCCTCCAGGAGCGCCTGCATGATGGTGAGAGGCATCAGGACGCCTGCCAGTTCGCCCCAATCGTTCACCACGACAAGGCCCGGGGCGGAGTTGAGAAAGCTCTTGTCCCCATAGTTTTTTTTCAGCAGGAGGACTGCTTCCTTCAGTGATGATTTTCTGGATATCGTCGGGACATCCTTGATCATTATGTCTCGTGCTTTCATTCGCTACTCCGTGTCTGCTGTAAGAGTTTGAGGACTTCTTTTCTGCCGACGCCGTGTATCCTCACGGTCTTGTGCCGTGATTTTTCACCGGCGATAATGGAAACATCGGATTTCGCAACACGTAAAAGTTTGGCGAGGAATTCACGACAGAGTCTGTTTGCAGCGCCTTCGACCGGCGGAGAGGTGAGTCGGATTTTCAATTCGTTTCCGCTGATGCCGCAGATCTCGTTGCGGCAGGCTTTCGGTTGTACATGCAGGGAGAAGGTAACCCCTTCCGGCGTTTCCGTGATGCTGAAGCTTTCGTCTCCGGAGCTATTCATCGGCAACCGCAAACATCTTGTAGTGTGAATCCAAGAGTGCCCGGAATGATGTCTCGAATTGGGTCTTCTGTCTCCGCAATTCCTGGATATCGTTTTTCAACTGGACCACCCTGTTCTGGGCTTCGGCGAGAATCTTTTCAGCCTGAACCTCTGCCTCGGCAAGGAGCAGTTCTGCCTCCTTGCGGGCGTTGTTTTTCATTTCCTCCGTGATTTTCTGTGCCGCAAGGAGCATCTCACGGAGCTCTTTTTCCCTCTGGGCAAGGGCTGCAGCTTCGGACTGGGAGTGCTGCACCTGTTCCCGAAGGCTTGTATTCTCACGAATGAGATTTTCCATTTCCCGGGACACCGCCTGCAGAAAGGAGTCCACGTCGTCGGGATGAAGTCCTCCGAACAATTTTCCCTTGAACTGCTGTTGTTGAATATCGAGAGGGGTGATTTTCATGGCTTATCCTCCGATGCCCAGTTTCATCCGGTACCCGAGGTCGAGGAGGGATGCGACAACGAACTTCTGGAGAAAGAAAATCGCCAGCAGCACGATAAGAGGGGACAGATCCAACCCTCCCAGGGAGGGGAGCCTTTTGCGTATCTGGAAGAGGAGCGGTTCGGTTGAGCGGTAGAGGATGCTGACGATAGGGTTGTACGGGTCGGGGTTGACCCATGAAATCACTGCCCGGGCGATGATGATATACATGTAGATGGTGAGGAGAATGTCCAGGACCTTTCCGATGGCGACAAGAAAATTGGCCACGATAAACATCATACTCTCCCCGTAATCCGATTCCGTAAACAGAGAAACAGTTTATACAGAAAACGGCAATGGCTGTCAAGTTCGTGGGGTTCCGCCGCCGCACGACTGTCGCGTCTCTGGGGTGGCTTTCCCCGCTGAGGGAGGATCATCCGGAATTTTCTGTTGTAACGACGGTGAATATCGCTATACTGGAATGCCTGAAAATGAAAGGAGTGGCCTGTATGTCCCTTGCAAAAACATGGTATACCGTGGAGGAGGCTGAGTCCAAGTTCGGAGTGCCCCGGGCCCGGATTCTGCAATGGGTGGAGGAAGGCCTGGTACGGTGCGAACAGAAGGACCGTCTTGTCACCGTTGTCAACGGCGACGACCTGGAATTGAAGGTCGAAGAGCTCATCAAGGGGAAGTAGCCGGTTTTTCCCCCTGGTACACCGTGACGATGCCGAGGCTCAGGTCCGTATGGCAGGTGCTGGTGAATCCCGCCGCCTGCATCAGCTGCTCAAAGGACTCCCTTCCGGGAAATGCGCGGACCGATTCGGGCAGGTAGCGATAGGCGTTGACGTCGGATAGAAGACCGCCGACCGCGGGAAGCATACGTCGCAGGTAGAAGCCATGGAGAGTCCTGAAGAAGGAGGAGCGGGGCGTGGAGAACTCCAGAATCACGAGCCTCCCCCCCGGCTTCAGGACTCGGCATATTTCACGCAAACCAATCTCCCTGTTTTCGACATTCCTGATGCCGAAGGCGATGGTCGCCGCGTCAAAGGAATCGTCCCGGAAGGGAAGCTCCTCGCAGGAGGCTACGGTCAGCGCGATTCTGTTCCCATACCGTGAACCGCTGATTTTCGACCGGGCGATCTCCACCATTCCACCGCAGAAATCCGTTCCGACAAGCCGGACCGAATCGCCGGTTCCGGCGGCCGTCGCCAGCGCCATGTCGCCGGTTCCCGTCGCAATGTCGAGCACCGTCCCGCCATCCGGGCACCGCACCCTCTCCACGGCGGCCCGGCGCCAGCGATTATCGATCCCGAGGCTGAGAATACGGTTCAGGACGTCGTACCGGGGCGCGATTTTCGCGAACATTTCGCGTATCCGGGTGCTGGAACGTGTGGGGCTGTGCATGGAGCATCCTTTGTCTCGATGTAACGGCGCAGAACGGCTTCCGGCCTTATCGCGAAAGAATAGCATACGACGGCAGGGAAAGACATCACCAGATTTTTCGCGGTGGAAACCGCAGAGGAAGTGAGGTTCGCTCGTGGCACCCGTCATCCGATGGCAGGATATCGCAGACATCATCATCATGAGTTTCCTGGTGTATCACCTGTACGGCTGGTTCAGGCATACCAAGGCCTTTCAGGTCGTCATCGGTCTCGGTTCCCTCGGCGTGGTGTACATGGTCACCAAAAACCTCGGTTTCTTTATGACGAGCTGGATACTCCAGGAACTGGGCACAGCCCTTTTCGTTCTCATCATCGTCATCTTCCAGGCGGAAATCCGACAGGCCCTGTACCGTATCAGTCCGCTGCGCAGCATATTCGGGCGACAGGATTCCGTGCATTCCGTGGATGTGCTGAGGCTTGTGGAAGCCGTTTTCTCGCTTGCGGCTTCCCGTACGGGCGCCATTATCGTATTCCAGCGCACGGAACCCATTGATGAGTATCTTTCCAACGGCATCCCGGTGGAAGGCACCCTGTCCGGCGAGCTCATCGGATGCATCTTTCAGGACGGATCCCCTCTCCATGACGGAGCGCTGATAGTCAGGAACGGCAGAATCGCTCAGGCATCCTGCCACCTCCCTCTTTCCACCAATCCCGGGATTCCCCAGCAGTACGGAACCCGACACCGCGCCGCTCTGGGGCTCTCGGAACGTTCCGACGCGGCAGTGGTAATCGTGTCGGAGGAGAGGGGCGAGGTCTCCCTGGCACTATCGGGAAAACTGGAGACCATGGAGTCGGCGCACCAGTTGTCCGCGCGGCTCGGGGAGCTTCTTTCCACTCCGGCGCCGGAGGCCGCGCATCTCTCCCTCGTTCGGCGCATGACGAGAAATTTCCGGCCCAAGCTCGTGACCTTTGTCCTGGTATTTGCCTGCTGGCTGGTCATCACCGCGCGGCAGGGGGAAATAGCCACTCTTGCCGTTCCCGTTCAATTCCACAATCTGCCGGACAGCCTGCTCCTGGGCAAGAGCTCTCTCGAATCGGTTGAGGTGCAGTTGAAAACCATTTCCAGCCTGATCCCGCTGCCCCGGGAGGGAGATGTCGTTGCCCACATCGATCTCTCCCGCATGCAGGAGGGAAGCAATCAGGTTCTCTTCAGGAAAGAGGATTTCAGGCTCCCGTCGGGGGTGGTGATAACGCGCATCAGGCCAACCGGGATGCGCGTCGTTATCGAAAGGAAGATGCGGAAGCTTGTCCGTGTGGAGCCCCGATTCGCAGGAGCCCCTTCCGATCCCCTCCGCTTGAGGAGGTACAAGGTTTCCCCTTCGATGGTGATGGTTGAAGGCCCTGCCTCCGTACTTTCCCAGGTAGAGTCCCTCCGGACCGACGAAATCAGTCTCGATGTGCCTGCCGGTACCCGGACGGTGGAGAAGAGGCTGGCGGTTCCCTCCCAGCTCCGGGCACTGTATGACGACCCGGTTAAAGTGCGGATAGTTGTCGGGAAATAGGAGGCTTTTCCCGTTTTGATTGACACGGGTGCCCTATCCGGTGTATAAGTTCCGAATTCATAATTGCGTTTTGTGTTATAAAACAAGAAGAGGAGGGAGCATGAATAGAGGTCTGTACCTTGCCGTTGTAACCATATTCCTGGCCGCCTTCCCGTCACTTGCCCTTGCCGCAAAGACCCATGTAGTCAAGAAGAGCGATACGCTGTATTCCCTTTCGAAGAAATACCATGTGACGGTGCAGGAGATCAAATCAGCCAACAACCTTGTCGGAAAGAATCTCAAGCCGGGAAACAAGCTCGTCATCCCGCCCAGGACGATCGCCTCGGACGAAGACCGCTCCGGGAATCAGAGGATGAAATGCGCAACCTACAAAGTTCGAAAAGGCGATACGCCCGCCAAAGTTGCGAAGAAGACCGGAGTCTCCATCGCGGAGCTGCAGCGATTGAATTCGCTGCGCGGCAAGGCGCTCCGGCCGGGGAAGGTTCTCGTCCTGCGTGAGGCCGCTCCCGTTGATGAGCGCGTGGAGAAACCCGCAAAGAAATATGTGGCGCGGAATGTGGAGCTCTTCAGCAACGAGGAGTACGAACGTACGCTGGCGGAACTCACCGATGGGGATCCCCAGAAACCCATCGACCTGGCGAAAAACATCGAGCTTGCCACTGATGCCTCGAAACGCCTGAAAAAGAGCGCGTTCAGTTTTCTCGGAACCCGCTACCGTTTCGGCGGGAACAGCCGCAGCGGTCTCGATTGCTCAAGCTTCGTACAGCACGTGTTCCGGGAGCTGGATATCAACCTTCCGCGGACTGCGCGCGAGCAGTTCTGGACCGGCGAGCCCGTAACCTCCTATGACCTGCAGAAGGGCGATCTCGTGTTTTTCAGAACCTATGCGCCTTTCCCGTCCCACGTGGGGATCTATCTTGGCGAGAACAAGATGATACATGCCTCTTCCCGGGACAGAAAAGTGGTCATCTCTTCCATGAACACCCCCTACTACCGTTCACGTTTTATCGGAGCGAAAAGATATCCCAAGCTGAACCCTGACACCATGCGTCTGGAAGACCTGCTTGCGGGAACCGAGGTGTTCGAGGAAATGGAAGATGATGTGGTGAAGAATGATACTCTGGGCCTGCAAATGAACAACTGACACGAATTGCGGTTTTCCGGAGGGAACAATAAAGCCGGCACCCTTAGGGGCTCGCCGGCCTTATTGTTTCATGAAGGGTGGTTGCGGTGACGGGATACTTTATCTCTCTGTTCCTGCTGTAGATTTCATCAAATACCGGTGCGAGCGCATAAAACGCGTCCAGTACCTTCGGATCGAAATGCTCGGGCCTTGTCCTTCCGTCCCCTTCCGTTATTATTTTCACGGATTCCCTATGCCCCGCCGAATCCTTGTACGGCCGCCTGCTTCGCAGCGCGTCGTACTGATCCACCAGCATCACGATTCTCCCTTCCATGGGGATTTCCTCGCCTTTCAGTCCTCGCGGATAACCGCTTCCGTCCCACCTTTCGTGATGGTTGAGGGCTATGGACGCCGCCAGTTGCAGGACAGGGTAGGATGACCCGGAGAGCATTTTCTCGCCGATGACCGTGTGGGCCTTCATGATCTCGAACTCTTCCCGAGTCAGGCTGCCCGGTTTGAGCAGGATATTGTCGGGGATTCCTATCTTGCCCAGATCATGCATGGGGCTTGAAAAGGTGATGTTTTCGACGAATTCAGCCGGCAGGCCCAGATATTCGGCGATTTTGCAGGTATACATGCCAATCCTGCCGATATGGGAACCGGTGTCGGTGTCCCGGAATTCGGCGACAGCCGTCAGTCTTTCGATAATTTCTACGCTGATGTCCTTTACCATCAGGAGCGCATCGGCCAGCTCCCGGGTCTTCTTGTCCACCATGTCCTTCAGCATGAACTTGTAGTTCTTTTCCATCTGGATAAGGCGGTTGTATTTTACGCCCTTTTCAATGGAATGGAGGAGGTAGGTGGGCTTGTAGGGCTTGATGATGAAATCGAACGCCCCCTTCTTGATGGCTTCGACGGCGATATCCAGTTCGGCATAGGCCGTCATCAGGATAACGGGGATGTCGGGATTCAGGTTGTGGATGATTTCCAGGAGCTCTATTCCGGACATGATCGGCATCTTGATGTCCGTCAGGATGACGTCGAATTCGGTTCCCTGCATCTTCTGGAGCGCCTCTTCACCGTTTCTGCAGGGGATAACCGAGTACCCGAACTGTCCCAGCAGCGCAACAACCGATTCAAGAACATACATGTCGTCATCGACAACCAGTACCGTTGTCACCTTCGTGTCAGTCATCGCATGAAACCTTTCGCTTCTCTCCGTGGCTGTAGTGTAGAGCAGTTTGCTGCAATGTCAACTCACCGTTTTCCTGCACAGACCGGGGAGCCGGCCTCCTGCCTACCTTTTTCGGGTAAGTCCGAGAGCTTTCCTGTAGCCGCACTCATCATGCAGCCACGCGAGTTGCCGGACACGTTCCTCCGTGAGGCGCACGCATTCCGGATATATCTCGAAGCGACGGTGGTATATCCTGCACTCCCTCGTCACCACATCCAGGTACCGACAGGGGGTGGAGGTGAACAAGATGGCGCCCGACTCGTCCTCTATCTTCTCAAAGCAGCACAGTCCGCATCTTTCACAGAGCAGTTCCCATGAATCGTCGGGGGGGTCCGTTTTTTTCATGTCCCGAGAATACCCAAATGATTCCTCCCCTGTCAATGACTTTACGGGGAGATTCGTTTCCGGGATATTCCTGTCGCTTGTTACAAACAGGTGGCAGTTAAGTGAAATGCGAGGGAAGCGCCTTTCCCTCATTGAAATGTTCATTCTTTGCGGGTACTATTTTCAAGTCTTCCCGTGGAGGCGTGCCGGCGCTTGGACTCCCTTTGCCGACCCGGGAGCGGGTTCCCCGGTTTCGCGGGGTGGACAGGTATGGGGGAGGGGACATGGACAGTCACGTGAAGGAGCTGACACGGTTGCGGGGCATCGGTCCCGTTTTGAGCCGAAGACTGATAGAGGCGGGCCTGGACAGTTTCGATGCGATCCTCAAGGGAGGAGAGGAGAGACTGACGGCCGTGCGGGGTCTGAACCCGCGCTGGATCCCCTCCATTCTCTCCCAGGCCGCCGCGATGAAATCCGGCGCTGAGGGCGATCGGGAACAGGCTCTCCTGGAGATGCGGAACCGCATTGACAGTCTCGCGGTGACAGTGCAGGACTTGGCTGCGTGTGTGAAGGACCTGCGGGGCTCGGAGGGTGCCGGGGCGGTCGGCGCGAAAGTCGAGGCCGAAATCTTCAGGGTTCTGGCGCTGTTGGACAGGCTGAGAGCCAGCATGGGAAGGAAAATGAAAAGGACCGGGAAAGGTCTTGGGCGCGCTGCGAAAAATCTCGCTTCCCTGGAAGGGGCAGGCGCGGCCGAAATCCGGAAAGGGCTGAAGAAATCCAGAAAATCTCTGGAAAGGATTTTCGCGTGAGCGATGGAGATAGCCATGACCCTGGTGAAGAAGACGGCACTATGGATTGCGGCGCGTGGTCTTCTTGCCGAACGGGGAGCCGATTTTTTCCGCTGCTGGGAGCGCACGGCAGCGTCGTTCGATGCCGAGGATATCCATGATCTGCGGGTGGCATCGAGACGACTCCGGGAGGGTCTGGCGCTCTTTTCTCCCTGCTATCCCCGCAAGAAGATTTCACGGCTGCGCGGGAGCATCAGGAAGATCACGGACATTCTGGGCGACCTTCGCAATATCGACGAAGGCCTGGCTTTTTTCAGGGCTGAGGCGGGTGAGCTGGGGAACGGGCAGGGAGAAGAGCTGGCCCGATGCATCCAACTGTATGAAAAAAACCGCGAAGAGGCCCGGAAAGACCTGAAACGTGATCTGCGCAGGATGAATCCCCGGACTCTCAGGAAGATGTTTGTCAGGACCGTTCACGCTCCGTATTTGTTCGACCCTCCCCCCGGAGCCGCCGATCCCTTTGCGGCCATTGAGGATTTTGCCCGGGAGAAGATCGATCTCCGTCTGGAACCGGTGCTGGCACTCATCCCCGTGGCGCGCCGTCCGGAGGAGGCGGCGGCCCAGCACCGTCTGCGGATAGCCATCAAGCGCTACCGCTACCGCCTGGAGGTGCTATCGCCGCTGATGGGGGAAGGGTACCGGGATGTCCACGCCCAGGTGAAGGCGTACCAGGAGATTCTCGGCCGTCTCCACGACCTGGATGTCTTTCGGGAGCTGATCCGGGGTATCGGACTGACCGCTGGAACGGAACAGGCCCTTGCCGGTCTGATTGCGGAAAAGAGAGAGGGCGCTTTCGGGCAATTTCAGGACATGCTGGGGAAAACCCCCTTCGACAGTATCGGTGTGCGTGTCAGGAGCCTGCTGTGAAAGGAAAGAACAAGCGGATGGCCGCAATCGACATCGGGACCAATTCCATCCGCTGCATCGTGGTGGAGGTTTTCGAGGACGGTGCGTATCGAATACTCACCGATGAGAAGGCCACGGTTCGTCTCGGCGAGAACCTGTCCCCGGGCGGCTGCATCGCGCCTGCGGCATGGCAGCGGGCCGTGGAGAGCCTCCTGCGCATGAAGAAGATATCCGAAGGATACGGCGTGGAAATCGTGGAGGCGGTTGCCACGAGCGCGGTTCGCTGCGCGGCAAACGGAGGAGACTTCATCCGTGCCGTGGAGGAGAAGACCGGCATTCGCATCCAGGTCATATCCGGCGAGGAAGAGGCGCGGCTCGTTTCCCTGAGCGTTCTGAACAACTTCGACATGGAAGGGGTGCGCTACGGGATGGTGGATATCGGCGGCGGCAGCCTGGAGATTGTCACCGCCCTTGGCAACCATGTGGAGGAATTCTACTCCCTGGAGCTGGGAGCCGTGGCCATGACGGAACGCTTTCTGCGCCGCGATCCGGTCGCCGACGGAGACCTTGCAAGGCTCTGCAGGCATGTCCGCGTCTCCTTGAAGGAGGCCTTGGAGGGAGAAACGGTAACGGTTCAGGTTCTCGTTGCTTCCGGCGGCACGGTTACCTCCATCGCGTCCATGATCATGGCCATGCGGCGGGAGGGATACGACACCGCCCACGGGTATGAAGTGCTCCGTTCCGACATCGTGCATCTTCTCGCCATGCTCCAGAGGAAAGACCTCAAGTCTCGCAAGGAAATACCGGGGCTCAATCCGGACCGGGCCGACATCATCGTTGCCGGGGTCGCCGTTATCAGCGAGCTGATGCGGTTTTTCGACGCCAATACCCTGCGGGTCAATGAACGGGGCATCCGGGAAGGGCTTATCCTCGACAGCCTTCACAAACACGGCCTGAGCCGGAAAAAGGACGGAAGCCCCCGGAGCTGGCGGGCGGCGGCGCTCGACTTCGCCCGCTCCTGCATGATTGATGAAGAACATGCCCGCCATGTGGCCAGGCTGTCGCTGGAGATGTTCGACGTCCTTGCCGAGCCCTTCTCCCTGGGGCACCGGGAGAGGCGTCTCCTGGAAACAGCGGCCCTGCTCCACGATGCCGGCTACTTCATCAGCTACACGAGCCACCATAAGCACTCGTACCACCTTATCCGACACGCGGATCTCCTCGGATTCACTCCTCGCGAGCGGGAGCTCATCGCCAACATCGCACGCTACCACCGGAAGTCCCTGCCCGGGAAAAAGCATGAGAACTATGCGCGGCTCGGGGAAGAGGACCGCATTCTGGTCAGCAGGCTGGGAGGAATTCTGAGACTGGCAGATGGTCTTGATCGGCGGCGCAGCAGCCTTGTGGAAAAGGTGGAGGCTACCCTTGGCAGGAGCGTGTTCCGGCTGTCCCTGCAAGGGACCGAGGATCTCTCCGTCGAGGTGTTCAGCGGAAGGCAGAAGGGGGACCTCTTTGAAAACGCCTTCAAGAGGAAGCTGGACATTACCGTTTCACAATGCAGCATGCCCGCTGCCGGTCAGTGTCCCGCCTAGCCCCGTTTTCCTGCAATATCCACAACGAAAATGACAATCTCGATGAAGATGAGGATGATGATGACCCATTCAAGGCGGGAAGCCCTTCGCGCATGGCTTAGGCTGGTGAAGACTTCGGTGATGTCCAGGAGGGTGTCCGATTTGTGGCGTATTTCGCTGTAGCGCTGGCTCAGTTCGAAGAGTTTCGCCAGGGTGAGATAGAGCCGGTCCGCTTCATCGTCTTCCCACGTGCTGTCCGGCTTGTCCAGGATCATGATGCTCGCCAGGGACGTGTACTTGAAGGAGAGAATGCACGAAGCCATACGGGCGAGCCGCTTGTCGGTAATGGCCAGCATGCCCCGCTCCAGACGGGTCATGAGGACTTCCACCTCGTCCAGCACCTGATCCAGCTGCTTCTCTATCCTTTCCAGCGCCACCGACTTGGCTATGACGAAGCAGATAATGCCGCTGAAGATCGGTCGATAGCGGGGCACGGCCGCATGATCATTGGTGATGGACAGCGATCCGTTGTCCGCAATCCTCAGCGAGTACTCATCATGGAACTCCGTTGACAGGATATCCCGGATGCCGTCCACGTGCGCGCTCATTCTTCGGCAGAAGTCGTTGACGGTCTCCCCGGTGCAGTTGACGAATACTGCAGCGCCGAACGAGTAGAGGTGTACCTGCGGGTCCTCCGCGGCCCCTTCCCAGAAGGGGTGGAGGGTGACCGGGTCCAGCACCATCGCTTCTTCCCAGCGGTATTTCCGGGTGATGCCGAGTCTCCCCGCCAGTCTGTTCAAATCCAGCTCGCCCCGCAGGGCGTATCCAGCGAAATACGTGTTTTGCACAGAATCCTCTCCGGCTCTATGCGCTTCTCCCGCGCCCTGCATTTTCATTGTTCCCCCATTTTTCATGGGATGTGTGGGGGGGGAGGAAAACAATCTCGCCGGGCTCCGGTCTTCTCCGTGAATGCGGTGCGCGGCCCTCTGTGCGGGAGGTTCATACCAGATAGTTTCATGGGCCCGCGGAGCGTTGCACCATGGCACACGGCGGGAGGTGATGCGATCCACCGGTGTAATGGTCCCGTTTTCGGAACGGGCGGGAGCATCACTCCCTCAACCTCTCGGCCGTCAGCGTGACGGTATGCTCCACCCTGATTCGGCTTGTGATTCCCTCCAGACCCCCTTCGATCTGCATCTTGCATCCCGGACAGTCCACTGCAACCGTGTTCACGCCAGTGGCGGTGATTGATTCCATCTTTTTCTTCAGAATCTCGTAGGCAATCTCGGGGTATTTGAAAGCGTATGAACCGCCGAAACCGCAGCAGGTGTCCGGACCCTCCATCTCCACCATTTTCCTCTCGGCTATCTTCTCCAGCACTTCCCGCGGTTCCTGAAAGACGCCGCAGCCTCGCCGCAGGTGGCAGGCGTCGTGGTAGGTGACGGACTCTCCCTCGTGCGCACTCCGCGATTTCGTAATCTTGCGTGCTGCCAGCTGCGCGTAGGTGAAGACCTTGGCAGCCAGCTCCAGGGACCGGGCATGATGCTCGGGTTCGCCCTCCAGCAGGTTCGGAAAGTCGTGCTTCAGGGATATGGCGCAGGTGGGGCAGATGGTGCCCACGAAATCAGCCTGTTCCTTCATGAGGATTTCGGTGTTGATCCGGGCCATGTCCCGAGCGATCCCCACCTCGCCGGAGTAGCGGGCCGGGATTCCGCAGCAGAGCTGCTCCCGGGGAAAATGAACCGAGTAGCCGAGGCATTCCAGGCTCTCCACGGTGTCCCGGCACATGTCCGGAAAAACGAAGTCGGCCAGGCAGCCGGAAAAGAACAGGACCCGTTCGCGTCCTCGCTGCTCTTCAGGCGCGACCTTTTCCCGTTCCTGAGCCAGGTCCCGGAACGGCCGTTCCGCGATGGGGGGGAGGGAGCGGTTTCCCGTGTCACCGCCCAGGACCAGGGGGAGATGGCGAATGCGGCCGTCCCGCCCCTGGAAGGGTTTCTGTGCCAGATATGCGGCCCGCAGCGCCCCGTGGAACAGGGAACGGTTTCTCATGAGCGTCCCAAACAGGGCCTTCTGACCCGGAAATTTTGCCCCCCGTTCTCTCAGGTCCAGGATCAGCCCCTCGATGTCGATCCTTGCCGCGCACACCTCGTTGCACCGGCGGCAGCCGATGCACAGCCCAAGGATATTCCGTGCGTTCTCAGTGCCGTGGAAGAAGGGGGTCAGCACCAGTCCGATGCCGCCGACATAAATATGTCCGAACACGTGGCCGCCCACGATTTCGTACACCGGGCAGACATTGGCGCAGGCCCCGCACTTGACGCATTTCAAGGCCTCGCGGAAGCGCGGGTCGGCCGCCAGTTGCCGCCTGCCGTTGTCCAGCAGCACGATATGCAGGTCATGACATTCGGACGGTCCCCGGATCAGGGAGACATAGGAGGTAATCTTCTGGCCGGTGGCGTTTTTGGGCAGGATGGAAATGATGTCCAGGGCCTCGGCCAGGGAAGGGACGATCTTTTCGATGCCGATAAGGGCGATATGGGTTTCGGGAAGCGTGGTGACAAGCCGGGCGTTTCCCTCGTTGGTCACCAGACCGATGGCCCCGCTGTCGGCCACTGCCACGTTAGCCCCCGAGATACCGACGCGCGCCGAGAGAAAGGCGTCCCGCAGGGTCTCGCGGGCGGTCTCCACCAGATACGGAATATCCGCCGGGCAAGCGCGGCCTGTCTCGCGGGAGAACAGGGCCGCCACCTCCTGCCGGTTCTTATGGATTGCCGGCATCACCATGTGGGAAGGCCGCTCCCCTGCCAGCTGGATGATCCATTCGCCCAGGTCGGTCTCCAGAGTGCGGATGCCCGCCTTTTCCAGGTACGGGTTGAGGCATATCTCCTCCGAGGTCATGGACTTGGATTTGACGGTGTACTCCGCACCCTTGTCCCGGATGATGTCCCGTATGACGCTCCGGGCCTCCTCCGGAGTACCGCACAGGTGGACCGTCGCGCCCGCGCCTTCCGCTCTCTCCCGGAACCGTTCCACCAGGCAGGGGAGGTCCCGCAGCGCGTTGTCCCGGATTGCAGAGACCCGGTCGCGCAAGGATTCCAAATCCTCCCCTTCGAAAGCCCGCGCCCGTGCCGCGGGATACTGGGCCGAGAAGTTCTTCAGGGCCGTGCGCAGGAAGGAGTCATGGATCTTCTGTCGTATGATCTTTTTCGACACGGATTTTATTCTCCTTCCAGGATCAGGATATGCAGCTCCTTCGGGCCGTGGACGCCGATGGTCAGGACCCGTTCGATGTCGGCGGTGCGGCTCGGTCCGGTGGTGAGGGACAGGTAGGAATGGGAACTGGAGGAGAGAAGCGTTTCGAGGGTAGAGGTCAGGGACGGCAGATCCGGGACGATGGATGATGCCCGCAGGAACACCATGTGAACCGGCGGAAGGGAGGTTGCTCCCCGTCCGACGACATCGGAGAGTTCCAGCAGGAGACTCCCGGTGGCGGCGACCCCGGCCGTGGCGAAGCTCACGCAGACCGGGACGTTGCGGTGCTCTTCGGGCGGCGCGAAAGAGAGGCCGGATAAAGCCCGGCGAATGTCGTCGGGGAGTGGCGATGCCGCAATCAGAGGTCCTGAATTTTCACGGACGTACTCCGCGGCGTCCGCCGCGGAGGAAAAGCGCCTGACAACGGAGCCGGCTGCCTCGGCAGCGGTCTGGAAGCGATCAATCATGATCTCCTCACTTCGATGGGAACTGGTCAAGGTATGGGACAATAGTAAATGAGGAGGGGGGCGCATGCAAGGGGAGTTTGCACGGAGCTGGGAAAGGCTTCCGGAATGCAGACGTTGATGGTATGCTGACTTTCATGAACTCCCATGACAATACCCCGTTGGAGCGCCTTTCCGGCTCTGTGGAGAGGGTCACCTTTCACAATGACGAGAGCGGCTTCTGCGTGCTGCGGGTCAAGGTGAGGGGACGCAGGGAACTGGTCACCGTGGTCGGTTCCGCCGCCTCCGTCACTCCGGGTGAGTTCGTGGAGTGCCTGGGTTCTTGGCACAACGATCGGACCCACGGATTGCAGTTCAAGGCGCAGCGGCTGACAACGGTCTTGCCGGGCACCGCCGAGGGGATCGAGAAATATCTGGGTTCCGGCATGGTCAAGGGAATAGGCCCCCACTTCGCCAAGGTGTTGGTGAAGGCCTTCGGCGAGGATGTGTTCGAGGTCATCGAGAACGACCCCCTCCGCTTGCTGGGGCTCCCCGGCATCGGAAGGAAACGGATGGAAAAGGTTACCGGGGCGTGGGCGGAGCAGAAGGTGATCCGGGAGATTATGGTCTTTCTCCAGTCCCACGGCGTGGGCACCGCCCGGGCAGTGCGCATCTTCAAGACGTACGGGGACGAGGCCATACTCAAGGTCACGGAAAACCCGTACCGTCTGGCCCTGGATATCCACGGCATCGGTTTCAGGACCGCGGACGCCATCGCGGAGCGGCTCGGAATCGCCCGCGACTCCCTGATCCGCGCCCGGGCCGGGGTGCGGCACGTGCTGCAGGAAATCTGCGCGGACGGCCACTGCGCTTGGCCGTGGGATGCCCTGGCGGATCAGGCTACGGATCTTCTGGAGATACCAGCACCCATCATCGACGATGCCATCCACAGGGAGATCGCGGACGAGAACCTGGCAAGGGCGGAGATAGGCGGAAAGGAGTGTCTGTTCCTCGCTCCCCTGTTCAAGGCCGAGAACGGGGCCGCTGCCGGCCTCGCTCGCCTCCTGACGGGCGTTCCCCCCTGGGGTGACATCGACGCGGCAAAGGCGATCCCGTGGGTGGAGGGGAAGACCGGCCTGGTCCTGTCCGCCTCCCAGCGGGACGCGGTGGCGCTGGCCCTTTCTTCCAAGGTGGTCGTCATCACCGGCGGGCCCGGAGTGGGTAAGACCACCCTGGTGAACAGCATCCTCAGGATCATCCGGGCCAAGAATGTGCGTGTCACCCTGTGCGCACCCACCGGCCGTGCCGCCAAGCGGCTCTCTGAATCCACCGGCCTGGAGGCGAAGACGATACATCGCCTGCTGGAATTCGACCCCCAAACCTTCTGCTTCAAGAGGGGGAGGGACAACCCCCTGGAAACGGACCTGGTGGTGGTGGACGAGTCCTCCATGGTGGACATCGTTCTCCTGAACCGGCTGCTGGCCGCGATTCCCGTCCACGCTTCCCTGATCATCGTAGGCGACGTGGACCAGCTCCCCTCCGTGGGACCGGGAGCGGTGCTGGCCGACATCATCGATTCCGGAGCCGTCCCCACGGTGCGGCTTACCGAGATATTCCGCCAGGCCGCCTCTTCCCGCATCATTGTCAACGCCCACCGCATCAACCGGGGAGAAATGCCGCTTCGGAACGAAGGCGCGGACCTGACCGACTTCTACTTCATCCCGGCCGAGACGCCGGAGGAGATCCACGACAAGGTGATGCAGGTGGTGACCGAGCGCATCCCCAGGCGGTTCGGCCTCCACCCGGTGCGTGACATACAGGTACTGACACCCATGAACCGGGGCGGTCTCGGGGTGCGCTCCCTCAACGCGGAGCTGCAGCAGCGCCTGAACCCCGGCGCCGAGCCGTCCGTCACCCGCTTCGGCACCCGCTTCGCACCCGGCGACAAGGTGGTCCAGACCGTGAACAACTACGACAAGGAGGTCTTCAACGGCGACATTGGCTGCATCGAGTCCGTGGATCCGGAGGAGAGTCTGTTGCGCGCCGATTTTGACGGTCGCAGCGTAGAGTACGAGTTCGGCGAGCTGGACGAGCTCTCCCTGGCCTATGCCACCTCCATCCACAAGAGCCAGGGTTCCGAGTACCCGGCCGTAGTCATCCCCCTTGCCATGCAGCACTACCTCCTCCTGGAGCGGAACCTGCTCTACACTGCCGTGACCCGGGGCAAAAAGCTGGTGATCATCATCGGGCAGGTCAAGGCCCTGGCCATGGCGGTGAAGAACAAGAGGTCCACGAAGCGGGTGACCAAGCTGCCGGAGAGGATCCGCTGGAGCGTCACATGAGGTGTCTCGATTGGATATACAACTGGAGAGAGGCCCCCGGGTACGCGGGAAACAAGGGAAAAGCGGTGGTTTGCCCGGTTTCAGCCGCGCCTGACGCGGCCCCGGGCTGTGTCC
>JAAZOO010000075.1 GCA_012797715.1 Geobacteraceae bacterium
CACCTCGCAGACCGCGGCCTGAAACGACGCACACAGGTCGTTCAGTTGCCCCCCCTCGGAGGAGGAGGGATTCTTTGCCACATACTGCAATACCGCTGTCTTGAGCCCGCTGAAACTAAAATTGCAGCTCCCGTCACGAAGGAGCGGACGAGGCAGTTTAATCCCCGTCGGATCCCCCCCGCAAGCCAGCCGATCAATAACGGCTCCTCCGGGATAGGGAAGACCGAGTATCTTCGCAACCTTGTCGAACGACTCTCCGGCAGCGTCGTCACGCGTCTGGCCAAGGGTACGGTACTCTCCGACAGCGTCGACTCGGTAGAGGTGAGTATGCCCGCCCGACACCACCAGGGCGACAAAAGGAAATTCCACCGGATTTTCCAAGAAGACCGCAAACAAATGACCCTCGATATGGTGGACGCCCACAAGGGGAAGGCGCCGCGCATAGGCTATAGCCTTTGCCGCGGAGATCCCCACGAGGAGCGATCCTGCAAGGCCGGGCCCCTGGGTAACGGCGACACCCTCTACCTGGTCCAGTGACACGGAGGCTTGCTTCAGCGCCTCTTCGATCACCGGTGTTATGACTTCCAGATGCTTGCGTGAGGCAATCTCCGGCACAACGCCGCCGTAGGCCGCATGAACGGCCTCCTGGGTGGAAATGACATTCGACAGGATGGTTTTTCCGTCCCGCACAACTGCGGCCGATGTCTCGTCGCAGGAGGATTCTATGGCAAGAAGCAACATATGGCGTAACGAACCGGCGCATGCATGGAGCGCGGTCTTTCTCCTTGAAATCGGCAGGATGTCTACAGAAGGTTGGCGGCCAGCTCCGCCAGGGCGGAACGTTCCCCCTTCATCATGGTGATATGTGCCGCAATATCCTGACCTTTGAAACGCTCCACCAGGTATGTCAGTCCGTTGCTTGAGGAATCCACATACGGATTGTCAATCTGATAGGGGTCGCCCGTGAGAATGACCTTGGTCCCCTCCCCCGCCCGGGTAACGATGGTCTTTATCTCGTGGGGAGTCAGGTTCTGGGCTTCATCAACGATAAGGTACTGGTTGGGTATCGACCTGCCCCGGATATAGGTCAGGGGTTCTATCTCGAGGATTCCCATGGCTATCAGCTCCCGGTATCCCCTGCTGTGGCGTTTCTCCGCCTCGTGTCCGCTCAGGAGTAGCTCCACATTATCAAAGATGGGCTGCATC
Source organism: Geobacteraceae bacterium (assembly GCA_012797715.1). GTDB lineage: Bacteria > Desulfobacterota > Desulfuromonadia > Geobacterales > Geobacteraceae > RPRC01. The sequence continues at coordinate 1,207 of JAAZOO010000075.1, forward strand.
CAGGGCGCCAGCTTTTCCTCCACGTCGCCAGGAAGAAACCCCAGATCCTTTCCCATGGGAAAAACGGGCCGGGACACCAGCAGACGGTTGTAGACGCTTTCCTCGGCGGTCTTGTGAAGCCCGGCGGCAATGGCGAGCAAGGTTTTGCCGGTTCCCGCCTTCCCCACAAGTGTCACTATCTTGATGGAGTCATCCAGCAGTGCGTCAATGGCGCAGGCCTGCTCGCGGTTTCTCGGAAGTATGCTCCAGATTCCCTCTTTACCGATTTTGACGAGAGGCACGACCCTGCGCTGCCCGGCCACGTATTTTCCAAGAGCTGAATGGGAAGGATTCCCCTCATCCTTCATGACAACAAACTGGTTCGGCAGAACCTCCTTCCCGATTTCCACCCTTCCCTGTCTATAAAAGCGATCTATCGTTTCCGGTGACACTTCAAGGTACGCAAAACCGGAGTAGAGTTCCGCAATATCCACCTTGTCCGATTCATAATCCTCGGCGGCAAGACCGATTGCATCCGCCTTGATTCGCAGATTGGTATCCTTTGTCACGAGAATGACGGGTATCCTGCCGCTTTTGTTCTTGGCATCAACGGCGACGGCAAGAATCCGGTTGTCTCCCCGCTGTTCACTTAAACCGGACGGGATTTGCCGCAGCACGTCCTCGTTGAGGAGAGCCACCTGCAGTTTTCCGTCGCTTTCCAGGGAGATACCGGAGGACAAGGAGCCTTTTTTCCTGAGCTCGTCGAGGATACGGGAAATCTGGCGTGCATTGCGACCGGTTTCGTTCATGTCCTTTTTGAAGCGATCAATCTCTTCAATAACGGTAATAGGGATGAGAATGGTATTCTCCTGGAACTTGAATATGGCGAACGGGTCATGGAGAAGCACATTGGTATCCAGCACGAAGGTTTTCATGAATTCCTTTCCTGGGAAAAAGGCAGTGGTGGAGGTATGTCTACGAAGGGCGGATTGGATCCGGCAAACGCAACTGTTCGAATTTCGTAGCACACTCGGTGCGGTTTGTAAATTGCTATTCACGGGGGAATACTACTTCGTTTACCCCGCTGATGCGCCCTGTCACGATATTTCAGCAGGTTATGACGTCAACGTTAAATCCCTTGACACCCCATATATCTTGTGGTTTATTGCATTGCGCTGCACAAAATATAGTAATTCTTCACGTGTCATAACCTCGTGAAATTGAAGGAGGTTCGGGTCATTATGGAAAAAGCGAAGGTTGCAGGGCGCTCTCTCACGTTATCCAGGAATGCTGTCACCGTCCTGGAAAAGCGGTACCTGAAACGGGACAAGGAAGGTAACGTGCTGGAAAAACCTGCGGACATGTTCCTCCGTGTCGCTTCAGCAATTGCCGCCGCAGAGAGGAGCTTTGACCCGGCTTTCGAGATTGAAAGCCTTACGGAAAAGTTCTATGACATGATGGTCGGCTTCGAATTCCTGCCCAACTCCCCCACCCTAATGAACGCGGGTCGCGAACTGGGGCAGCTCTCGGCGTGCTTCGTCCTGCCGGTGGGCGACTCCATCGACGATATCTTCGATGCCGTGAAGTACACGGCGCTGATCCACAAATCGGGCGGGGGAACCGGATTCTCCTTTTCCCGTCTCCGTCCCGCCAACGACGTGGTCATGTCCACCACCGGCATCTCCAGCGGCCCCATATCCTTCATGCGGGTCTTCGACATCGCCACCGAGACCATCAAGCAGGGGGGAACCCGGCGGGGCGCCAATATGGGAATCCTGAGGGTCGACCATCCGGATATCATGGACTTCATCATGTGCAAGTCCGACCAGAAACAGCTCAACAACTTCAACATTTCGGTCGGCCTGACCGAAAAGTTCATGAAGGCCGTGGAACGGGACGAGGAATACGAGCTCATCAATCCCCGCAACGGCAAAGTGGCCGGCACGCTCAACGCGGCCAAGGTATTCCACCGCATCGTCAAGCAGGCATGGAGCAACGGCGAACCGGGAATCGTCTTTCTGGACCGCCTCAACCGCGACAACCCCACCCCCCTCGTGGGCGAAATCGAATCGACCAACCCCTGCGGGGAACAGCCGCTCCTCCCGTTCGAATCCTGCAACCTTGGCTCCATCAACCTGGGAAAGATGGTCAAGAACGGGGAGATCAACTGGGAGCGCCTGGCGGAGGTGATCCGGCTGGCGGTGCGTTTCCTCGACAACGTCATCGAGGTCAACAATTATCCGCTTCCGCAGATCGACGAGATGACCCGCGCCAACCGCAAGATCGGCCTCGGCGTCATGGGCTGGGCCGACATGCTCATCCTCCTCGGCATCCCCTACAACTCTCCCGAGGCCATCGCCCTCGGGGAGAAGGTCATGAAGTTCATCAACGACGAGGGGCACGCCGCCTCCCGTGACCTGGCCGCGGAGCGGGGACCGTTCCCCAATTTCAAGGGATCCATCTACGACAAGCCCGGCGCCGCGCCCATCCGGAACGCCACGGTCACCACCATCGCCCCCACCGGCACCATCTCCATCATCGCCAACGCGTCATCGGGCGTGGAGCCCCTGTTCGCCGTCTCCTTCGTGCGCCAGGTACTGGACAATAACAAATTGATTGAAGTGAACGTGCAGTTCGAAAAGATTGCCCGGCAAGAGGGCTTTTACTCCGAGGAACTGATGCAGCGCATCGCCGAGCACGGCACCATTCAGGACCTGGAAGAAATCCCTGAACATATCCGCAAGATCTTTGTCACGGCCCACGACATTACCCCCGAAGTCCATATCGAGATGCAGGCGGCCTTCCAGCGTCACACCGACAACGCCGTGAGCAAGACGGTCAACTTCCCCAACAGCGCCACGGTCGAAGATGTGGAGAAGGTGTTCATGCTCGCCTACAAGCTTGACTGCAAAGGGGTAACCATCTACCGGGACGGTTCCCGGGACATGCAGGTCCTTTCCACCGGCAAGAAAGAAGCGGAAGCCGCCCCCCCGGCCGACGACAAGAAGGTCATCAAGCTCGTGAAACGGGAACGTCCCAAGGCCCTGAAGGGGTGGACCTACCAGATGCAGACCGGCTGCGGGCCCCTTTATGTCACCGTAAATCAGGACAATACCGGCCTCTTCGAGCTTTTCACCACCATGGGGAAAGCGGGCGGCTGCGCCGCTTCCCAGTGCGAGGCCATCGGACGCATGGTCTCCCTTGCCTGGCGGAGCGGTGTCCAGGCCCGCCAGGTCATCAAGCAGCTCCTCGGCATCTCGTGCCACGCCCAGTCCGGATTCGGCGACAACAAGATCCTCTCCTGCGCCGATGCCGTGGCCAAGGCGATCCAGATGCACATGAA
>JAAZOO010000076.1 GCA_012797715.1 Geobacteraceae bacterium
CCCCCTTTGGCGGGTATGACCATTTTTCCGAACGCACCATGGTTTCCGGTATCAGGAATTGTTAATAAAAAAACCCTGCCGGATGCATGGTCCGGCAGGGTTCCCTCTCCCGCGTGCAGGCAACCGGCACAAGGAGCCGTCATGCCCAGTCCTCATATGTGTCCATTCATTCCAGATTCGGCAGAGGGGGCATCCTCCTTTCGCTCCGGGTGCCCTGTTTCTGCCCTCCTCCCCTCATTTCGCCACTCCGGAGAGGCTCACCCTTCCCGTTCGGGCAGCATCGGCGGCGGCCGCTCCATTTACCGACGAAAGGCAACGTAACCGGACAGGGCCCCTCTCCACGGATACCTTCACCTGTCGGTTTTGGGATTATTCCTTCATTCATCAAGAACATTCCGCACTTTCCAGAGGAAGGCGTAGGGAGAAAACGGCTTCGATACCAGGTGGCAGTTTTCCGGTATTCCCTTTTGTTCGACGATGTCGGCGGTGTATCCGCTGATGAAGATGGTTTTCATGTCCTCCTTTATCCTCCGGACCATGTCGAAAAATTCCTTGCCGTTCCTTCTCTGCATGATCACGTCCAGAATCAGGAGATCCACCTCCTCCTCGTGGGCAGCGAAAATGTCCAGGGCATGCTCGCCGTCCGTTGCGGTGATGACCTTGTAGCCGTGTTTCTCGAGAAGAGAGCGCGTCATCTCCCGCACTTCCGCCTCATCCTCCACGAGCAGCACCGTCTCCGTTCCCGGGGGGGGAGGAAGTTCCTCGGCGGGATTCTGTTCCGTTCCCGCCTCTGTGTCCAAGATCGGCAGATAGATGCGGAACGTGGAACCTTCCCCCGGTTCGCTATACACGCTGAGGAATCCGCCGTGTTGACGGATAATGCCGTAGGCCGTGGACAAGCCGAGCCCGGTCCCCTTCCCCACCTCCTTGGTGGTGAAAAACGGCTCGAACACTTTGAGCCGCGTTTCCTCGTCCATACCGCAGCCGGTATCGGAGACCGAGACCAGTGCGTACCTTCCGGGAGTTCCGTAGCCGTTCATGGCCACGAATTCGCTGTCCACGGACGCGATTTCCGTTTTTATGGTAAGCAGGCCACCGTCGGGCATGGCATCGCGGGCATTGGTGGCAAGGTTCATGAACACCTGTTCCAGATGGCCGGACACGCCCAGCACCGGCAGTCTCCCGTCCTGGAGGAGGGAGCGCAGTTCGATGTCTTCCCCCATGAGGCGTTTCAGTAACGTGCCCAGCTTGTGGATACATTCGTTCAGGTCCATCGGCTTTGGATTCATGGGCTGTTTACGGCTGAATGCGAGGAGATCCCGGGTCAGGTGCGACGCCTTTTCCGCCAGCATGGACACCTGCTTCGCAAAGTGCAGGGACTTTTCGTCATGGAGTCTTTCCTGGAGCAGGTGCTCGAATCCGATGATGGCGGTCAGGATGTTGTTGAAGTCATGGGCGATGCCTCCCGCAAGCTGACCCACCGCTTCCATTTTTTGCGCCTGCAGATATTTTCTCTCCAGCTTCTTCCGTTCAGTGACATCACGGCTGATGCCCCGGTAGCCGTGAAATACCCCCTTTTCGTCAAAAATGGGGACGCCGCTCGTTTCAATGGTGACAACGTCCCCCTCCACGGACGCTTCCATCTCCAATCCGGAAAAGGGCTTACGTGCACCGACGATATCCCGGAGATTCCGCTGGAGGGACAGTGCAGAAACCTGGGGCACCAGCTCGAACGGTGTCCTTCCGATGATTTCATGCGCGTCGCAGCCGAGCAGCTCCCGGGATTTGGGGCTTGA
>JAAZOO010000077.1 GCA_012797715.1 Geobacteraceae bacterium
AGCTGCCCGGGGGTTATCTCGTCATTTGACGCAATTTTCTCAATGACTGTCCGAGGGGGTTCGAAACAGCCCAGATGGTACTCGGCGATATTCCGTCTGACCGTCATCGGGGGCACGGAGAATGCGATTGAATAATCAAAACGCCGCAAGTATGCGGGATCAATATGCCCGACCCGATTGCAGATCCAAATCGATGGCACCGGGTTCCGTTCCATCGTCCGGTTCACCCATGCTTTCCCGCCGCCTCTTCCTCCTCCGCCTTCCTCCATGAAAAAACTGAACATGCCGAAATCAACCGGGAACACATCTTCTATCTCATCAAACATCAAGACGGCGTTGCCGGTTCTTGCCAGGAGACGCTGGCAGAAGTTGAAGGCTCTCAGCCGTGCCGTACCCTTTATGGGATCTCCATCCTCGTCCGAAAACGCGATTTCATACAGGTCCGCCCCCATCTGGGCGACCAGTGCCTGGACGAATTCCGTTTTCCCCACTCCCGGCTTTCCATGGAGCAGAATATTTACGCCGGTTGTCCTTTCCTCCAGAACATTGGAGAGATAATCACGCATCACGCCGATGTCGCTCTTCAGATGCGGAAAATTCTCAAGAGTCAGGGTCGGCTTGGAGGCTCTTTTGATGAATCTTCCCGACAATTCTTCACTGCTGAGATGGGGCGTCAAAAGGATGGGGCTCAGACCTTCGAATACCTGGAGTTTATCTTCAAGATCAACCACCCCCCTGCCAACGCGTAGTATGCCCGTGCTGATGAGAAGACTATCGCTTCCGATGGCTGAACGGAATTTTCTTTCCGATATCCCGGTAAGCCGGTTGAGTATCAGGCAGATGAGCTGGTCGGGTGTTTTTTCGCATCGGCCGGCAATAGCGCTCTTGAAGGACGGAAAGAGATCCAATGCCGCTGCAAAGGCAATAATGCACTGATCTGCTTCATCCAGTCCGATCAATTCCGCCAGGAGCTCAATGTTGTCAAACAGGGCCAATTCCCTGGGAATTTTGCTGTTCTGCAGGACAGCCAGCCGTTTTTCCAGAATTGAGCGACAGTTCCCTGTTGTGGGCTTTTCTTCCGCGATCTCATTCTCTTCAGTTTCCTCCGCGGCATGGGGGTCCGGGATCCCCGTCAAGACGAGGAAATCATAATCGGAGAAAACGTCAGGCCAGATGCCGGATTTGGGTGGCCGGTACCAGTCAAGCAGCAGGGCCATTTCTATGAGCCAGGTACCCAGAATCGGGCTGTAGTCACTGACTGTCTTGCCCATGCGCGAGCGGTGTGATCGAAACCTTTTTTTCCTGAAGTAGTACGGTTGCATGGCTCATCCCTCCTGCCCGGCAGCGAAGTATCGTGCTGGAGGGTACGATACCCCTCTCCAGTGACATAATTGGACAGCCCGCAGAGGAAAAACCTCCCCCATGTCCAAAAATGCCCCCCGCACGCGCATCCCTGCATCAATGCACTGCTTGAAAGTAATATGCACACCGCCGTACCTCTCTAGCCGATGGGAAACGAACCTCGGCACCAATGGGGACACCTCGGGAATCGTACCCATGAGTGGGCCGCGTGCTTCGCGCGTTTCGCCAAGCCCCCCCGGTGAAGCGTGCTTTCCCATGATTCACTACTGTGCACATCATCAGCCGATTGCCTCCCCTCATGGAATTACAGTATCCATACCACCAGCAAAAGGAGTCGATACATGAAATTTTTCCGTAAATCTGCTGTTGTTCTCTTGGCATTTCTTGCCGTTGCCTCGGTGTCATCCATCTGTTCTGCAAGCGTCGACGACAAGCCCCGACTGGCCGTCATGCGCTTTACGAACAACACCGCTGCCTGGTGGTGGAAGCCCGGTATAGGCAGCGAACTCTCCGACATGCTGACGAACGAACTCGCAAGCTCAAAGAAATTCAGGATGATCGAGAGAAAAGAGATCGACAAGGTGCTGGGCGAGATTCATTTCAATCAATCCGGGTACATCGACAAAAAAACGCAGGTGAAAATGCAGAAGATAAAAGGTGCGCAGTATCTCGTCATGGCCACTGTTACGTCCTATGAAGAAGACACGGAAGGGAAAGGCGGCGGCCTGAATTTCATGGGTTTTTCGCTGGGCGCAAAATCTGCGAAGTCCTATATTGCGGTCGATTTGAAGGTCATTGATACAGAAACCAGTGAAATCATTGATACCCGAACAATCGAGGGCAGCTCCGAAAGCACCTCCCACGGCGTTTCAGGAAGCCTCTTCGGAATCGGCGGCAATGCCGAACAGAAGAAGAAGACCCCTGTCGGCAAGGCAATCCGGGCTGCCGTGATAAATATCGCAGAGTATCTCCAATGCTCCATGGTGGATAAAGGCGAATGCATGGACAAGTTCAACAAGAAGGAAGAAAAGCGGAGAGAGAGAACCAAGAGCGAACTGTCCCTGGATGAATAGCCTGGAATCCGGTGCCTGCGGTTCGTTCCCCACACCGGGTGACACTTGAAAACAAGGGGTCGGCTTTCCGAAGCCGACCCCTTGTTTTTTGTAGACGGAACAGTCACCGACAGGAGCGCTCCCCGTCAGAACGCCCTGGTGATGTTGAGGCTGGTCATGACCCCCTCGGTGCGATCCACGGCGCCGAATTCAATGTTCGTCCTCAGTTCCACGAGGGTTTTCCACGACGGAATGGCAAACCGTATTTCCGGTCCGACAGCAAAGACCCGGTCGTGCACGTCGTCCCACGCCACGTCTTTCCCCCGGTCGTCGGTGACCTGGAACTGGGCGTATCCCACCACCCCCACTTCAAAGCCCTTGAGGGGCCCGATTCCCACGGATGCGGGCAGGGCCTTTCCGATCCCCCACTCGAAGTGGAAATCATCTCCGTACCGCACATCGTGACCGCGCTGCTTGGCGTGGGTCTCGTAGCGGCCGAGCCACGAGATGCTCCAGGTCTTGGCCTTGTCGGGATAGTAGGTGCCGCCCGCGTCGAACTGACCCGTCCAGTAGCCTTTGCCCGCACCTGCCGGACGTCTGGGATCGTAGTATCCGATGGGCACCCACGCCATCAGGCCGATGACCGCATCCCACTGCTCACCATGCCAGGAAATGGCGATGGGCTCCACCACGCAGTCCCCCAGGGAGACCCGGCTGTCGGACAGGCCCCCCGCCTTGAAATCGGTGTACACGACGGGAATCACCACGTTGGGGAGCCAGTCCCCCCCGAGGATCTTGATGTTGGTCACCCAGATGGGCCGGTGGACCTGCGCGTAGACGAAAACGTCCAGGTCCGCGGGGAGTTTCTTGCCGTCACCCCCTGCCAGGGTGTCCGTATGGTAGAAGAAATTGTAGAGCCGGTAGTAAAAGCCGGGAGGACCGACGGTGGCCACCTTGATCCCTTCCCCGCCGTTCGTGAAATGGTTGCCGGTCGGCCCGGCAACGGCTGAACCGGTCCCCAGCACCACGCAGACAAGACAAAGCAACGCTGCCCGCATCTTCCCTTTCATAGAGCCTCCTCATTTCATGCCGAGCATGCATCCCGCCCTGTTCGCCCGCCGGGAAGCATCCCTCCTCTGAGCGTCGGGGGAGAGGACGGAGGTCCGTTCCCCCGACGGCGATACTTCCCGGTCAGTATGCTTTTTCCAGGATTGCCAGGATGTCTTCCTTGGACGGGTCCCGGGGGTTGAACAGGGTGGAAACCTCCTTCAGGGCGTCTTCGGCAATGAGATCGAACATGTCCCTGGTGATGCCTCACTCTTTGAGAGTGGGAATTTCGAGCTCCTTGTTGAGGCCCTTCACCAGGTCGACGGCAGCCTGTGCGGCAGCGGCATCGCTCATTCCGGTCACGTCGATCCCCAGTGCGCCGGCGATGTCCCTGAACCTGGCGGGCGCAGACGGCAGGTTGAATTCCATGACATGGGGGAGTCCGATGGCATTGGCAACCCCGTGGGGGAGGTTGAAATGGGCACTCAGGGGGTGGGCGATGGAGTGAACCAGCCCGAGAACCGCATTGGTAAAGGCGAATCCGGCCATCATGCTGCCGAGGAGCATGGCGGAACGGGCTTCGACGCAGGAGCCGTCCCTGGTCGCTTTCACGATATTCGAGCGGATGAGATCGATGGCCTTCAGGGCCAGCACGTCGGTGGGGATCATGGCCCACTTGGAGACATAGGCCTCTATGGCGTGGGTCAGCGCGTCGAGTCCGGTGGATGCGGTAATCTTGGGAGGCATGGCAACGGTGAGGAGCGGGTCCGCCAGCGCCAGGGTCGCGCCCACGAACTGGCCGCCGATGACCATCTTTTTCTTGCGTGCCGTGTCGGTAACGATGCTGAACGCGGTGACTTCACTGGCGGTGCCGGCGGTGGTGGGGATGGCAATCAGGGGCTTGCCGGGCGCTTTCACCGTATTGATGCCGTCGTACTGGTTGATGGGGGAAGGGTTGGTGAGAAGGATGTTGATGGCTTTCGCGGAGTCGATGGAGCTGCCCCCGCCCACGGCGACGATGATGTCCGCATTGGCGGAGCGGGCGATGGCTGCGGCCTCTTCCACCTGGGTATCGGGAGGATTGGGGAGCACGCCGTCATATTCCACCGCCTCGACGCCGGCGGCTTTCAGGGATGCGATCAGGCCGTCCACGATGCCCGCCGCCTTGACCCCCTTGTCGTACACCACGAAGGCCTTTTTCGCGCCCATGCCTGCCGCGGTTTCACCCAGCTTCTGCGAAACCCCTTCACCAAAGTGAACAAAACTCGGAATGCCGAACATGAATTGCATACCCTTCTCCTTTTCTTGTCTAATTGTATTCCTGAGCCCGGCGCAATCATTTCTGTTCGCTACTCTCCGTGAATCCCCCCTTTCGTACCCTGCTCTTGCCATGCCTGCCAAACGGCCGGCACCTGTTTCCCGCTTTCTGAGACATTCCCGGCGATCCGGTACAGGAACGGGATGCCAAATGCCGTGCCTGTGCCCAACGGTGGACGGACACACCAGGTGAGCCGCCTCAACATCCCCGATTCCCCCCTCTTCCGGGAATCGGAGCGGAACTTTCGGGCATATCTTCCCGGAGCGGACAAGGGACGCCGACTCCGACCCCCACCCGAAACCTGTTCTCCG
>JAAZOO010000078.1 GCA_012797715.1 Geobacteraceae bacterium
CCTCGAAGGTGACCCTTCCCTGGGCCTCGGTGAGGAGCTTGGCCCTGCTCTTGCCGAAGGACATGGCCTTGCCCCCTCCTACCTGCATCTGCCGCATGAAGAATATCCATACTCCCACCAGAAGGATGAGGGGGAGCCAGGACAGGAACATGGAGAGCCAGGAGACCTTTTCCTCTTCCGCCTTCGCGGTGATGGGCACCTTCTTTTCCAGGAGTTTCTGGGTGAGGAGGGGGTCTTCAGGTTTGTAGGTGCGGAACTCTTTGCCGTCCACGTACTTGCCCGACACCTCGTTCCCCTGCAGGGTGACGGATGCAACCTTGCCCGCATCGAGCGCGTTCATGAATTCCGTATAGTTCGTCTTTTCCTGGGCGGAACGGGGCTTGTTGAAGAGGTTGAAGACCAGGATCATCATCAGGCTTATGACAAGCCAGAGAGCGAGATTTTTGTAGAACTGATTCAAATGCTACCCCCGAGAGATCGCGGTTCGTATATTCCGGATATACGGCCGGTGGAGAAATGGTGCGACATTATTGATGAAATACCATACAGACCGGTGTTTTACAAGACTTTCCCTCCTGGAGCGATCCTTTTTGTGGCCCGGACATGCCGGTTTTCGGGGCCGGGCGAGCGGAGCCGATGCCCGTCGTCCCGATTTCTCCGCCGGCACGGAAACCGTCCGTTTTCGTTCCGGAGCCTGGCAGTGTTCGGGAGATGGAGATACTCTACGGCGTTGCCGGACAGAATTCAACCTCCATCAGATCCGTATCTTCCGGAGAGAGACGGCCCGCCTCGCCAATCCGGCGGCCGCATATCCAGAGGAGGGTTTCGCCGCAGAAGAGGAGCGGGATCCGGCGCCTCTGGGAAAGCGGCACTTTTTCATCGATGAAGAAATCTTTGACCTTCTTTGTACCCTCCATGCCGAAAGGCTGGAAGCGGTCTCCGGGCCGGAAGGTGCGAACCGTCCACGGCAGGGGGTTGGCGAGCGCATTGAAATAGGCCCGGTGCGAGGCGGACGCGCTCCGGCAGTCCGGGGGCGGCGAGGGGCGCACCGACAGGGTGCCGCTTCCGGGAAGCGGATAGGTTCCGGCATGGGGGATAACGATTTCCCACTCTTCCCCTGGGGTATGGGGCAGGCGCGGAGAAAAGGCCAGCGAATCGTAGCAGCGGAACGCCCACACCCCGCAGGGAAGCCACACCGACCCGTTGACCCTGCCCGAAATCGCCAGCCCGTCGACCTGCTCCAGGTGACAGGCGGCAATTCCCGCCGTATCCCCCTTCAGTTCTCGTATCGCGCGCCGGTACAGACGCATGCGCACGCCGGCGCGTTCCTCTTTCAGGAGCGGGAGGCGGAGTGTAATGAGATCGGGCTCGGCTGAGGCGATCCGGTCGAATGCCCGGTCTGTCACCGACTCAAGCACCTCCTCGTCCGCGGCCAGTATCTCCGCCGCTGCATTCAGCCGTTCGGCGATGGCCGGATTGTACGAGGCCAGGTAGGGGAGGCATTCATGGCGGATGCGGTTGCGAAGAAAGCTCTTGTCGTCGTTACTGGCATCCACGCGGAAAGGGAGCCCGCGCTCCTCCAGGTAAGACAGGATGTCCGCACGAGTCAGGCAGAGGAGGGGGCGTGCGTAAAGCCCCGATGTGAGCGGCCGCATGGCGCGCAGCCCCGTCGTGCCGGCACCACGCAGCAGTCGCAGCAGGAAGGTCTCTGCCTGATCGTCGGCGTGGTGACCCAGGGCCACACGGTCCGCGCCGCAGGTGCGGGCTATGTTCCCCAGCCATTCGTAGCGCGCAGCGCGTCCCGCTTCCTCCAGCGAGAGCTTGCGCTGGCGGCTGATATGACGGACGTCTGCAACGCCTATCTCTGCACGGAGCCCGAGGCGGTGAGCCAGGGCTGCGACAAATGCCGCGTCCCCGTCGGAGTCCGTCCCGCGCAGACAGTGGTTGAGGTGCGCCACGATGAGAGTGAGGTTCAGCTTCTCCAGGGAGACGAGGATGTCAAGGAGTGCAACCGAATCCGGCCCGCCCGAAACCGCGACAACCACTGTATCGCCGCTATGGAACAGACCATGCCTGCAGATGGTCCCGGCCACTTTTTTCAGTGTGGAATGGATTGTCACCGCTGCCTCTCGAGAACCTGTGCACGAGACATGGCGTTGTGAGGCGCCTTCCTGCAGGGAAAGAAATAGGGACTGACAAACGAAAAAACCCCTCATTTCCTGGGAAAGAGGGGGATATGGTGGCGGTGCAGGGACTTGAACCCCGGACACTGCGGATATGAGCCGCATGCTCTAACCTGCTGAGCTACACCGCCGTACTTTCGGCACATGCTTCTATAAATCGGTAAAAAATACCTCCCTGGTGAAAAACCCAAAGAGGCATAGTGAGACAGGGATTCTGCTTTCTGGAAAAGAGCGTTCCGTTCTCTTCCAATGGGGTGTCGCAGCCTTTTCGTGCCCGATGTTTATATAGCACATTTTCTATCATGTCAAGGGAAAAGGAACCCCCGCCACTGATTTGATCTGCGCCTCCGGACAGGGTACCTGGCGCACGGGTTGTTCAGTAGGCGGCATTACCCGGAGACGGGAATGAACTTCTCTTCGTTCTTCCGGTAACGCTCATCGGGGAGCAAGCGGGACTCTTCAAGAGCTTTTTCCACGGCCTCCCGATCTTCTTCGGAGTAGCGGATGGCGAGGCCGCAATCCGAGTGGAGCGCCCGCGGCACAGGAATCAGGAGGATGCGGAGGCGGCGTTCTTTCAGTATTTTTTCCGCTTTCATGACCCGGTGAATGCTGTTGAAGATTGCCACATAATCCCCTTCTTGAACCATTTCAGCCTCCTTTTCGAAAATCGCCGGTATTTTTGCGCACCTCCCTTTTCTTTTCAAGCGGCATGCTGGCTTGGGACAAAGGGTGCTGCCTGCTGCTTCATCCTAGAGCCAGTGCCTGGGATACTGGCGGTGGTGGACGATATTGTTCGTGAAGAGCGCAACGAGAAGGAGGATCAATGCGCCGGACAGCACCGGACTGATTATGAAGTACGGTCCGGCATGTCCCTGAACGCCGATAAAGGCGGTTGATCCGCCCGGTGGGTGGATGGTTCGCGTGAGGTACATGAAAAGGATAGAAAGACCTACCGCAAGGGAAATGGCCAAGGGACCGGTTCCGATCAGGTGGACAACCGCCACTGCGATTGTGGAAGAAACGAGGTGCCCGCCCACCAGGTTTCGCGGCTGCGCAAGGGCGGATTCCGCTGCGCCGAAAAGGAGAACTGCCGAGGCGCCGAAGGAGCCGATGAGGAGGGGGTGGCCGGACGTGCGGGAGACGAGCACGAGTGCAAGAATGGCTAGTGAGCCGCTGATGGAGCCCCAGAGGGCATACTTGAGCGAAAGGGGTTGAACGGTTTTCTTCCCTGCCCCTTTCATTTTGCCGGGCAGCCGGGCAATTCTCTTTTTCACTTCAGTCCCCCTCCCCTCTAGAAAGACGCAGTCCCGTTCCTCGCCCGGCGGCTTCAACCCGAGGGGAGAGGGGAACCGGAGCCTGTTGTTGCATATTCTTTCGGACAGGTCAAGGCAAGAAATCTGCTCCTGTTGAAGGGAAAAGGTGGTTGGGGGGCTGGTTCGCCGGAAGGGTTGCCACGGGTGGCGAAGAGAATTTCTTGTCAAAAATCACGCAGGTTCCGGTACTTGGCACGGGCGTTTTCCAGTGCATCGGACAACTGCTTGGGGAGCCCTGCAGTAAGCTCCCGAGAACTCTTCTTGAATTCTGTTTTCAGATTCTCGGCGGACTCCTGGGAATCTCCGACCGAGCTGGGAGGTTGAAGGGCGAAGGCATGGATCTTTGTGTACACTCCGTAGAGTTTATTGAGGCTCTCTTTTGCTGAAGCGAACTTTTTGGGCGGATTGTCGGTTTTCTTCATATAGGTATCGACCTGCCTCTTTATGGTTTTCAGTCTCGATTGTTCTTTCGAGCCGAGGCTTGGCGCGGGGGCCGGCGGTGAAAAGGAGCCCGCGGATGACGAAGCGATCTTTTCAAAGGGCTTGAGGCCGATATCGATTCCGGTTTTGATGCCGTACAGCGCCTTGACGTAGTTTTCGGAGTATTCCCTGGCGGCCTTGTGACTGGAATAGAATGCGGCGCCTGCAAGTGTCACGACCGCCAGGATTGCCGCGCTGATAATGTATGGATTGGTAATCCTCAGCTTTCTGGCTGGTTTTTTGGGGGCAGCGGCCTTTTTGGGAAGCGGTGTGCGGGCGGGGCGGCGACGAATATAGTAGGTGGAGCGAACATGAACCGTCCGTTTGGGAACGGCCTTGGTTGCCTGGGCAAAGATATACTCGGGGTAGAGTATCCCGCAGGACGGACAGGCGATGGAGCGATCCAGTTCTCCGCCGCATGCGGCGCAGAATATCTCCCCTCTCTTCTTAAGCGCCCTGCCTCCGAAGGATTCCCTGTACAGCCAGAATCGCGATTTACATACTTCGCATATCCTATCGGTACCCTTTTCGGTGATTTCCGTGTGGTCGATGTGCGTGGAAGCCTTGCATTTTGGGCATGTGCAGTTCATGTGTGAAACGCGCCTCATACAACCCATCCCCTGGGCGGGGGTGGAGTGGTGTACTCATGATGGAGAATGCGGAGAATAAAGTCAATCGGCGATGCGGTGCATGCTCTCTTTCAGGAAGGCACTGCAGGGATAGCGATCAGAAATTCTGGCCGAGTCCCACGTAGCCACCGTCACCGGCGCGTACGATATCATCCTGGCAGGATGGATCCGAAAGAGATTGTGCGCTGTTACCATCCTGGCCTGTGCTGTAGATATCGAAGTCCGTGTTGAGGTCATTGGTCATATCGTCCTGGTAGGGTGTACCCCCCAGGGAGAAATTGACATACTGGTAGGGCCTCTTCCACGGATCGAGCAAATCCCCGCGCCCGATGGCATGCAGGTTCGGCGGCAGCGTCCCCTTTTCGATAAGGTACGCGGTGATTTCTTTTTCCAGGGTGCGGATGTCGGCCTGGGCCCTCGATATCTTTGAATTTGTTACCATGTAGGACCAGGTGGGCATCGCGACAATCATCAGCAGACCGAGGATAGCCAGGATGACGATAAGCTCGACCAGAGAAAAACCGGAGATTTCAAGGGCCGCAGTCCTGGATTCACGGAGCG
This sequence comes from Geobacteraceae bacterium, assembly GCA_012797715.1. Classification (GTDB taxonomy): domain Bacteria; phylum Desulfobacterota; class Desulfuromonadia; order Geobacterales; family Geobacteraceae; genus RPRC01. The sequence continues at coordinate 5,167 of JAAZOO010000078.1, forward strand.
GCACCAAGAGGCGGCATGGTGCCGTATAGGGTCGGGATGTTTTGATTTTGAGTTTTCTGGGTCTCATGGTGGCCGCATGCCTGCGAAGGAGTCCGGTGCCGTATCGGAAGTCATGAAATCTTTACAAATAGTGTGCCCATGATAATTAATTAGGATCTCTTTGTGGAGTTTCCGGTGATTCAGTAAGGAAACAGTTCAGAATCAGTATGTTGCAAAAATGCTTTCATTTGATTTCCAAAAAAACGGTAACGCTATTCTTCTCCATTGATGAAAATTGGTAGCCGCTGATGACCAAAAACGTCACAACGGGGAGTGTTCCGGAAAAACAAAAGTCCCAGGCCTTTTTCTGCATGTGACGGAAGCCGGGGCATCCGCGGCCTGCCGGAGGGAGCGAAGGATTCTTCCCCTGCCGCATATCGGTTCCCTTTTCCCCGGAAACCATCGTTGAAAGGATACGAAAAAAACGCCGAGATGCAACGGAACAGGGGAAAGAAAAGTTGGAAAAACGGATATCGGTCAAGAAGGTGCCGGAGGGTCCATGGGATCGGGTATGGCGGCGGTTTTGACGGGAGCCGGTGAGGTTCGCTTCCGCAGGAAAGCCGGAGGGGTAATTCCGGTTTCCAGGGGGAGGTGTTCCGTAACAGAAAAATTGGCGGGCGGCAGGGGATTCGAACCCCCGACCCCAGGCTTCGGAGGCCTGTACTCTATCCAACTGAGCTAACCGCCCGTCCCGATGTACACTTACATTTACTACATCATTTTCGCTCGTTACTCAAGGCTAAAATGGCACGTTTCCCGGGATGCGATTTCCGGAAGGGGATGAAATCCTTCTATTTCCGGACCGTTCCAAATACCTGAACGTTTTTTTCGCCTTTGCCGGGGGCATCGGTTTTTATGGATAGGTACCCGCCCAGAAAGCGATTTTCCATGCGGGGAACAAGGGATATCCTGATGGTTGCGGTTTCTCCCGGCTTGAGCGAACGCTTGTCTGCAGATGCGGTCATCTGCGCCGCGACAGCTTGTATCTCTCGGATTCTGATGGTTCTTTTCCCTTTGTTCTCCAGCTTTACGGTGGCGACCTTGCGGACCCCTGCCTTCAGTTCGCCCAGGTTCACCTGGGGTGGCGTGACCACCAGTTCCTCGATAATATTCCCTTTCAGGGACAGGGTATAGGCCGGGGCCTTCGAGCCGCTCAGGAAGACGTAGATCTGTTTGCTGACCGGTCCGCTGAAATCGGACGTGTCAAAGGATGCCTTGATTTCACCACGTTTGCCCGGTCGAACAACCCGTTCCGATATGTCGGCGACCGTGCAGCCGCACGAGGACGTCACTTTTTCGATGGTTGCAGGTTCGGTGCCGGTGTTGCGAAACGTAAAAGAGTGGACTATTGTCGTGCCTTGCGTCGTATCCTTGAAGTTGTGGACCGGCTTGTCAAAGGCTAGTTGGGGGGCGGCAAGGGCCGGCAGCGAGTGGAAGAGGGAAACGAGGGCAGCCGTCAGAAAAAATGGGATGAATCGGAATTTCATAATGTACTCCTTTTTTCGGAAAGTGTGCGGATTGAGCGTGTTCGTGGAGAGCCGGCAGGAAAACCGGCCGATTCGCGGGAATACGGGGTGGCTGGGACGCGTGGATGGCGGCATTGTTCTTCAAAGGTGTTTCTCAGGGTGAGTGGGACGTGAAAAACCGTACGCCTGAATCCCATGGTCATCCGTATTCCGCTTGAGCCAGTTGGTATCGATCCGGATCGCAGGTTTCTATACCACAAAGATTCCTTAGTAGCCATAAAGAATTGACACTCTTGCTTTCGATTTGCTATAGAAAAGCTTGAAATAACCATTTGAATCGGGTTTGCCAACCATGGGTTTCCAACTGCGGGAATTATATTCACGAGAGCGGCTCTCCAGGGAAGTCCAGCGTCTTGGCGGCGAGATCTCCGGTGATTTTGCCGGCAAGGAGCTTCTCGTTCTCGTTATCCTGAAGGGTGCTTTCGTTTTTGCCGCGGATCTGGTCCGTTGCATCAGCGTTCCCATGGAAATCGAGTTCATCGAGATCTCCAGCTATTGCGGCACAGACTCCAGCGGCAGGGCCACCGTTATCAAGGATGTTGCCATTCCCATTGCCGGGAAAAATGTTCTGATAGTGGAGGATATCGTTGACGAGGGGCGCTGTCTTTCCTCCCTGCTGGATATCCTGCGGCCCAGGGGACCTGCAACCCTGAAGGTCTGTGCCATGGTCGACAACCGCAGGAGGCGAACCATTCCCCTGGAGCCGGACTATGTGGGAATTCGATGCTCCTGCGGCTTTCTCGTCGGCTACGGCCTTGACCTGGACCAGAAGTACCGTGAACTCCCCGCGCTCTATGAATTGATACCCTGTGACGAATCAGTCTGCTGACGTTTCTGTCATATCCCTTCTTCGGAGAAGAGCCGAATGATTATTCAGTGTGAAAAATGCAGAACCAGATTCAAGCTTGACGACTCCCGCGTTACGGAATCCGGGGTGAGAGTCCGCTGCTCCCGGTGCGGGCATACCTTTGCCGTGAAGAAGGAAGCCCCCGGCGAAGAAACCGATTTTGACGCACTGTTGGAGGGATTCGGCGGCACCGAAGGGAAACAATCACGTGACGGGAGCAACGCTTCGGTCGAGGGCGGAACATCCGGAGAAGCATCTCACTCTTCTTCGGAGGGTGCGCCTCACGGGGAGAAGGGGGCGGCGGTGACCCCACCTGCGGAAGAGAAACCGGGCTCCCCGGAGCAGGAGCCGAGCGCTGATGTTCCGCAGCATTCCCGGGAAGAGGTTTCCGATCTTTTTCCGGAAGGCTTCGGCCTGACGCACTTTCAAGTGGCCCACGCTCCCGTCGGTGCCGAACAGCCAGTTGCCGTGGGAGATGCGGATTCTGGAGTCGACATTGCGAGCCGCGCCGGAGGAGTCCCGGTCGGGGAGCCTGTGGAAAATGGCGCCATTTCCACCGGAGTTCCAACCGGCCACGAGATGGGAACGCTCGCTCCTGATGCCCCGCCGGCAGGCGATACCCCACCGGTTGCGGCACAAGAAGTGAGGAAGTGGCCTGTCGCCGACTCACGGGACGAGGAGACGGCGGGTACCGAGATGCCACCCTTGTCCATTTCTTCCCGCAGGAAAAAGTCCCCCTTGTTTTCCATCCTTGTGGGGGTGTTGTGCCTTGTCGCGGTTATCGCCGCAGGGGTCTTCCTTTTCCGCAACGGCACGGGTGAGCGTTCCGGCCGCTCCCCGAAGGGAGGGGCGGGGGACGGAGGCCGTGCGGTGATACGGTCTCTGGAGGGAAGCTTTCTTGTGAACAGGGAAGCCGGGGAGCTGCTCGTTATTCGGGGAGAGGTCTTCAACTCCTCCGGCAAGCCGCTCACTTCCCTCCGGGTACAGGGGACTGTCTATCGCGGGGATGGTTCCGTCATTGCCCGGAGAACGGTGTTTTTCGGGAATACCTTCACGCCGGAGGAGCTGGCGTTCCGGTCGTATTCAGGAATGGAGAAAACGATGAACAGGCAGTTCGGGGATACCTTGGCGAACCTGGAGATCCCGCCGGGGAAGGGGATTCCGTTTGCAATCGTATTCAGAAATGTGCCCAAAGAAGGAAAGGATTTCGGCGTGGAGATTGTTGATTCTGCAGGCGCCCCGCTAACGGGCCGCTGACGGGAGTTGACGGTGGTTTTTTGAGGGGCTGCACCAATAAAAAGGCGCCCATACGACACGTATGGGCGCCTTCAATTCATTTACAAAAAAATGTCTAACCACTGATGGCGTTTACGGGGCATGTGTCAACACAGGCGCCGCAATCGATACAGTTGTCAGCGTCGATCACTCTCTTGCCTCCTGCTTCGGCGATGGCGCCTACCGGACAAGAGTCGTCGCATGCTCCACAGTTGATGCATTCGTCGGAAATTGTATGTGCCAATTTATTCACCTCCCCCTCGTTGATGTGCCAGCAATTTTAGCGGAACGAAAAATATCATAGGGCGAAATAAATGTCCAGAGGAAAGGTATGAGCCGACGACAGCCGGAACAACACCGTTCCATGCCGTTCGAGAGGGGGTATCCATGCATCTGGTTGCACTGGAAAGTGCGGGCGGATATGAACGATCTGAGCTGAAACTGCACATGGAACGGCTCCTGTCACACCTGGGAGGGATACAGTCTTTCGTACGCCCCGGTGAACGGGTTCTCCTCAAGCCGAACCTGCTTTCCGCAAAGCATCCCGATGCTGCGGTCACCACCCATCCGGAGGTGGTGAGGGCGGTAATCGAATTGGTCCGGGACGCAGGGGGCATCCCGCTGGTGGGAGACAGTCCCGGAGTGGGGAAGCTGGTGAAGGTCGCGGAGACAAGCGGAATTCTCAGGGTAGTGAAGGAAAGCGGCGCAGAACTCGTTGAGTTCAGGGAAGCGCTGGAGGTTTCGGGAAAAGGGGTTTTCAAGAGGTTTGAACTGGCAAAGCCCTACCTGGAGGCTGACCGTGTCATCAATCTTCCCAAGCTGAAAACGCACGAGATGATGACCATGACCTGCTCGGTAAAAAAGCTGTTCGGCGCGGTTGTCGGAATGGCAAAACCGGCGTGGCATTTGAAGGCGGGAGAGGATCGCCTGCTTTTCGCGGAAATTCTGCTGGACATATACCGGCTGAGGAAGCCGGACCTGAATATCGTTGACGCCATCGTGGCGATGGAGGGTGACGGTCCCAGCAGCGGCACTCCGCGGCCGGTGGGGTTGTTGCTCGCCGGCGTCAATCCGGTTGCCGTTGATGTCATTGCCGGAGAAATTCTCGGTATTCCCCGGAGCCTCCTTCCTGTTGAACGTGCCGCGCGGGACATGGGGCTGGAAGGTTCTGTCAGAGAGAGGATTTCAACGCTCGGGTGCCCCTTGGCGGAAGCCCGGATCGAGGGGTTTCTCCTTCCGCGATCTTCTTCCGTCCAGTTCGGATTGCCGGGCTTTCTTGCGGGAATTCTCAGAAACCATCTCAGCGCGCGACCTTTTCCGATTCCTGAAAAGTGCACTTTGTGCGGCATTTGCCGGGATGCCTGCCCGCCCAGCGCCATGGAAATAGTGAACGGTGTGCTCCGGATCGATTACCGGCGTTGTATCCGGTGTTTCTGTTGCAGAGAGCTCTGCCCGGAAAATGCCCTTGGAATTTGGAAACCATGGCTGCTTGAGGCTATTGATAAATATAAATAGTAATATATTGTGATACATTGGATGTTGACATTCCCACGGACGGTGATTATCATTGGAACATACGGAACGGTGGTAGGAAAATCCTGTGAAAGGAGGAAGACACCATGTGGACCACACTCTTCATGCTTCGTCCGGTAACCCGCTGCAAAGAGGGATGCCCTAGCTAGCCCGGCCCTGAAGGAGGCGCCGGGCGCACTCAAGGGGAAAGGCCCCCTGTCTTCAGCGGACAGGGGGCCTTTCTCGTTACAGGAAGCGGCGAATCGGGTCGCACAGGCGTTCCAGAAGCTTTTCGAACCAGGAGCCCGCTTCAAGCTCCTGAAGGGTTACCCTTCGGGATTTCTCCAGTTCTTCGGAAAACATTTCCGCCGCTGTCCTTCCAAATTCGTGGCTGTCGATGACGACATTGATCTCGTAGTTTCTGTGAAAGCTTCTCATGTCAAGATTGGCGGAGCCGAGAGTGGTCCAGCAGTTGTCGATGATCATCAGCTTGGCGTGAAGGACCGTTCCTTCCCTTTTGAAGATTTCGATGCCCCTTTTCAGGAGAGGTGCAAGATATGCTTTCCCGGCAATCTGCGCCAGCGGGACATCGCTGACGGCCGGCAGCAGCAGTTGAACGTGGACCCCCCGTTTCGCGGCGCGAAGCAGGGAACGGACGAGGAGAGGCCCGGGAACAAAATAGGGAGTGATGATTTTTGCGGACTCGCATGCGCCGGCCAGTGCGAGTCGGAACGAGCTGCGGATAAAGGAGCGGCTGTGGTGAGGACCGCCGCTGACAACCATGACGTCTGCTCTTTCCTCTTGTGCGAAGGGAGGAGAAGGGCGGGGCAGGGCGGGTGGAGGCTTGCCGTCCTCATCTCTCCATGTCTCAAGAAAAAGCCGCTGCAGCTCGGCCGCGGCAGGGCCTTCCAGCCGGATACCCATATCCTGCCAGCGGGTGACGCTGTCACCGAAACCGGAATATTCGTCACCGATGTTCATGCCGCCCAGAAATGCCCGCGTGCCGTCGATGACGGCGAATTTCCGGTGATTGCGCCTGTCGAACCACAAGAGACCTCTCTTAAAGGGCGGGCGGTTGAAGGGAAGGCACTGGACGCCTCCCTCCTGCAACCTGCGAAAGTATGAGCCCGGAGTGTCGATGCAGCCGATATAGTCATACACAAGAAAAACCGAAACGCCGCGTTTTGCCGCGCTCAGCAGCGCATCGGCAAAGCGGGCGCCGCACCGGTCATTGCGGATGATATAGAACTCGAGGCATATATGGCTGCGTGCCGAAGAGAGTTCCCGGAGCATGGCGGGAAAAAAATCGCCTCCGTGTCGAAACAGCTCCACCCTGTTTCCGTGGGAGAGCGTCGCCTGCGTGGTTCGCCGGAATCGGGCGAGGAAGCGGTGCGAGCGGAAAAAAACGTGGCTTCTCTTTTTTCGAGGAAAAGACATGGCGGTTCCTCGGGAGGGGTGGCGGCGCGGGGAGACCCGCGCCGCAGGGGAAAACGCTGTCAGACCCGAACGACTTCTTTCACGCCCGGCACTTTCTCCTTCAGGGTTTTCTCGATTCCGTTCTTCAGTGTTACGGTGGCCATGGGGCAGGAGCCGCAGGCTCCCTGGAGTTTGACCCGCACGACTCCGTCTTCCGTCATTTCGACAAACTCCACGTCACCGCCGTCAGCCTGGAGAGCGGGGCGAATCATATCCAGCACCTTCTTCACTTCCTCAACCATTTATACGTCCTCCTTTGTTTTTGTATCCCTTTTTCCCGAAACACCGGGTGTTGTTAACGGATAGGGATCGATTATCTCCGCAAGAGCCTCCGGGGAGAGGAACTTCCGGGACAGGATAATCTCTTTTGTGCTCCGGCCGGTGCGCAGTGATTCCTTCGCGATTTCCGCTGCGGCGGCGTACCCGATGTGGGGGGCAAGTACCGTGGCCATGCCTACGGAGCTCTCCAAGTACGCGGAACAGCGCGCCACATTGGCGGTTATGCCCTCAATGCAGGATTCGGCGAGCTTACGGACTGCGTTTTTCAAAATTTCCATGGAAAACAGGATATTGTATATGATGACGGGCATCATTACATTCAGCTCCAGCTGACCGGCCTGCGCCGCGAGCGTCACCGTCGTGTCCGCCCCCATCACCTGGAACGATACCATGTCGACCATCTCCGGGATCACCGGATTGACTTTTCCCGGCATGATGGAGGAACCGGGCTGGACCGGAGGGAGATTGATTTCATTGAGGCCGGTCATGGGGCCGGAGGAGAGGAGACGCAGATCGTTGGCAATCCTGGCCAGGTTGACTGCCAGCCCTTTGAGCCCGGAAGAGAGTGCCACGAACGGGTCCATGTTCTGGGTCGTTTCGATGAGATTCGTGGCGGAGCGGACAGCGAACCCGGTTTTGCTGCCGATGGCTTCCACCACACGCCGAATATAGCGTTCTTCGGCATTGAGACCGGTTCCGACGGCTGTTCCCCCTATCCCCAGTTCCAGAAGTCCGTCACGGCAGCGGCGAAGGGAGTCCATGTTTTTTTCAACGGCAGCGGCGTATGCCTCGAACTCCTGGCCCAGCCTGATGGGAACCGCGTCCTGGAGATGGGTTCTGCCCGATTTGAGGATGCCGTCGAATTCGGTTCCCTTGTGTCGGAGCACATTCTTCAGCCGTTCCAGCTCCGGTTCCAGGAGGTCCAGCATCCTCAGGGAGGAGAGGCGCATTGCGGTGGGGAAAACGTCGTTGGTGGACTGGGCCATGTTCACGTGGTCGTTGGGGTTGACCTTCGCGTACGCTCCGCGCACGCCCCCCAGGATCTCTTCCGCCCGATTGGCCAGCACCTCGTTCACATTCATGTTGTGAGACGTTCCCGCTCCCGCCTGAAAGGGGTCGATGACGAACTGGTCATCGAAGTCGCCGGAGAGGGCTTCCTCGGCTGCTTGAACAATGGCTTCTCCCGTCTCTCTGGAGAGACGTCCGGTCTCCATGTTTGCCGTTGCAGCGCTTGATTTTATGATCAGGGTGGCCCAGACCAAGGCGGGGTGGGGCCTGAGGCCGGATATGGGGAAATTGTAGATGGCCCGTGCCGTCTGAACTCCGTAGTAGGCCTCTGCGGGAACCTGGAGGGTTCCGAGGGGGTCTTTCTCTGTCCTGGTTGCCTGCCCTCCGCCCGCGGGAAGGGGGGGAGTGTCGGCTGCCTGCGAAAGAATGCCTGTGGTATGGATCGGTTCTGTTTCCACTGTTCTACCTTTCCGAGGAACTGTCAGTAGTGTCTGTTGTCACGTCGAATGCAAATTGGTCGTTACAAACTATCCCGCCAATCCTGGGAACTCCCTTCCCTTTGATGGGGGAGGCCAGGGTGGAGAGGAATCGGCCGGGAGCAAAGCGGCCTCGGCGTCCCGCGGGATCCCAAAGAGGCGCGATCGATTTTTTGGCCGGTGCCTTGCGGTCGGAGAGTGTGCCGTCACGGCCGGACCTGGTAGCACGGATGTCCGTGTCCGGAGCGCAATTCCCATGGGATTCTGCCGGCTTCCGGCAGAAACACGCCGAAAGGGGGTGCTGTCGGGAAATGTGTTGAAATTCAAGCCGTTGCTGGTGTAAGTGTAGAAAGTGCCCCGATACTGTCAAAAAAAGCCTATGTGGCGGGAGGGCGCAGGTCCGAAGCGGTTCCCTGCCGAAGGCACTTTTTCGATTCCGCAAAGGTGAAACTATAGAGAAGAGAGCTTTTTTTGTCAATGCGGATTGTCCTGAAACTGGGGAGGGTGCGGTCGTGCCGATAGGGTGTGGTACCCCCGCGGGCTGTTGGTATGCATACGTCATCGGCAACGACGTTTCTTCGGTGCGCTTTCCATGATTATCGATACCCATTGTCACCTTGATCATCCCTCGCTTGCGTCACGGTGTTCCACCGTTCTGGCACAGGCCAGGCGTGCCGGGATCGGGAAGCTCGTGATCCCGGGTGTCGGACCGGACGGCTGGCGCGGGATTGCGGCGCTGGCCGGCGCGGAGGAGGGGGTTTTCCCTGCCTTCGGTCTTCACCCCATGCTGACGTCCCGCTATGGCTTGGGCCTTCTGGAGGAACTTGAGCACTACGCTGCACGGGGGGTGGCCATTGGAGAGATCGGACTCGATTATACCGTCGCCGGTGTTTCCCGTGAGGACCAGGTTGCCGCTGTGCGCGGTCAGCTGCGATTGGCGCTCAGGATGGGGCTTCCGGTGCTGATCCACTGCCGGCGGGCGTTTCAGGATATGCTCCGCATCGTCAGGGAAGAGCGGGTCAGAGAGGTGGGTGGTATCATGCATGCCTTTTCCGGCAGTCCCGAAATCGCCCGCCAGTTCATCGGAGAGGGTTTCCTCATCTCCATGGCGGGAACGATCACGTACCGAAACGCGGTGAAACCGCCGGAGGTCGCGGCCCGAATCCCCCTCGAGCACCTGGTCCTGGAAACCGATGCTCCGGACATGGCTCCTGAACCCTTCCGGGGGAGGGTAAACCAACCGGCCTTTCTCCGTGTTACTGCAGAAAAGCTTGCCCAGATAAAGGGGGTTTCCCTCGAAGAAGTGTCGGCGGCAACTACGGCGAACGCGGAACGGATTTTCCGTATTTGAGGAGCGCTCGAATTCGATGATTGCAACCGGACACTGCGATTCCAACCGTACCGTGGGCCGTTTCGCCCCTTCTCCCACCGGTCCTCTCCACCTGGGTTCCCTGGTGGCTGCCCTCGGCAGCTATGCCATGGCAAAGAGGGAAGGCGGGCTCTGGCTCCTCCGCATCGAAGACCTGGACTCTCCACGGGTGGTGCCGGGCATGACCGACGACATATTCCGAACCCTGGAAACCCTCGGGTTCCAATGGGATGGGGAGGTCCTCTTTCAAAGCCGTCGCGCCGATGTGTACCGGGAGTCGCTGGATCGCCTCCTGCGGGAGGGTGCCGCCTATCCCTGCGGCTGCTCCCGGTCCGAGATAGCCCGTATCGCAACGGCTCCCCATTCCGGTGATGAGGAACCCGTCTATCCCGGCATGTGCCGAGCCGGCCTTCCCGAGGGGAAGGCTGCTCGTTCGGTCAGGGTGCGGGTCGGTGACGAGACAATCTCGTTTCACGACGGGATCATGGGTCCGGTCAGCCGGACACTCTCCGCTTCCGGGGGGGACTTCGTGATCAAGCGCGCCGACGGTCCCTTCGCCTATCAGCTTGCCGTGGTGGTGGACGACGCGGAATCCGGTGTGAACCAGGTCGTCCGCGGAGCGGATCTCCTGTCCTCAACGCCGCGCCAGATCCATCTGCAGCGACTTCTCGGCTGTGCCACCCCGTGCTACTATCATCTTCCCCTGGTTACCGGCCCCGGAGGTGGTAAGCTCAGCAAGCGGGACAATGCCGTTTCCCTCGCCGCCGGCCGGGACCTGGTGCGGGAAGGGAATCGATTGCTCTTCGATGCGCTCCGTTTTCTCGGTCAGGAGCCGCCCTCCGACCTTTGTGGGGCGTCCTGCGGCGAGTTGCTTCAATGGGCTGTTGACTTCTTCGCTCCTGAAACGGTTCCCCGCATCCCGGGACAGTTTCCTTCCCGGTCGCGGGATCCGGGGAGAGGAGGGGAATGACGGACTGCGTACCGCCGCTTGCGGGAATGTCTCAGCGGTGACGTGCGGGACGTGTCCGGAACGAACACCACCCGAAACCGTGAATGAATGAACCTGGATTCGGCAGTTGGAGGCATCCTTCGTTCTCTCCGATTGCCGTCTTTGTGCTGCTCTAAGCTCATTTCACTACAGCCGATACACTCACCCTTTTTGGTTCGGACAGTATCGGCTGTGGCCGCTC
>JAAZOO010000079.1 GCA_012797715.1 Geobacteraceae bacterium
AAGGAGTTCACCGGGTCGACAGGTAATGGGCTTCTCTTCCTTTAAAATTATTTTCTGCAGCCTCTCCGGGAAACCTCCATATGGCTGGCCGATCATACCCTTGAAAAATCCAACCACCGATTCGGGAAAGGACATTTCCTCACCGCGGGTATAGACATCTTCCACATCCATATTGTTCTTTACCAAGAAGATGGCCATGTCACCGACAACCTTTGATGAAGGGGTAACCTTTATGATATCGCCGAAGAGGAGATTGACCTTATGGTACATCTCCTTGCATTCATCCCAGCGGTCCAACAGTCCCAACGCGGCGACCTGGGGTTTGTAATTTGAATACTGCCCTCCGGGGATCTCATGAAAATATACCTCGGCGGTGCCACTCTTCAGACCCGATTCAAAGGGAACGTAGTAGTCTCGAACCGTTTCCCAGTAGTTTGCAAGTTTCTGCAGCCCGGACTCGTTAAGCTCCGGATCCCACTCGCTTCCCCGAAGAGCCGCAACTATCGCGTTCAGGTTCGGTTGAGAGGTTAGGCCGGAGATTGAAGAAAGGGCAGCATCAACGATATCCACCCCGGCCTGGCACGCCATCAGAAGAGAGGCTTCACCATTACCGGAAGTGTCGTGTGTGTGCAGGTGTACGGGAATGCCAATCTCGCTCTTCAGAGCACGTACCAGCTTATGTGCCGCAAAGGGTTTCAAGAGACCAGCCATATCCTTGATGGCAAGAATATGCGCCCCCATTTTCTCGAGTTCCTTGGCGAGTGAGACATAGTATTCAAGCGGATATTTGTCCCGCTTCGGATCGGTGATATCTCCGGTATAGCAGATGGACGCCTCACATACCTTTTCGGTTTTCAAAACCGCGTCCATTGCGACTTTCATCCCTTTTGTCCAGTTCAGTGAATCGAACACGCGAAAGATATCGATTCCCGAAGCCGCTGCCTCTTCCACAAAACGTACAACCACATTGTCCGGATAGTTCGTATAGCCCACAGCATTGGAACCGCGCAGCAACATCTGGAATAAAATATTGGGGATAGCCTCCCTCAGCTTGTGCAAACGCTGCCAGGGGCATTCCTTCAGAAAACGCATTGCCACGTCAAAGGTGGCCCCTCCCCACATTTCCAGAGAAAAGAGACCGGCCCCTAACCGGGAGGTAGAATCCGCTATGCGCAGGAGGTCAAACGTTCTGACGCGTGTTGCCAGAAGAGATTGATGGGCATCTCTCATTGTTGTATCGGAAATCAGGATCCTTTTCTGTTCCAGAATCCAGCGCGACAGACCGCCCGGGCCCCTGTCCCGCAGAATCTCGGCGGTACCCGTAGGGCGAGGAGCAGCGGCCTCTGTATCGGGAACTCTCGGCTCCAGCAAATCCCTGGAACGAAGCGGTTTCGCAATGCCGGGAGAGCCATTGACGATAACATTCCCGAGAAAATTGAGTATTTTTGTCGCGCGATCCTTCTTCTCCCTCATCGTCATCAATTCCGGATGCTTGTCGATAAAAGAAGTGTCGCATTTGCCGGCAAGGAAGATGGGATGCGTAACAACATTTTCAAGAAATGCGATATTCGTGTTCACTCCCCTGATTCTGAATTCCTGGAGAGAACGGTTCATGACCTGTGCGGCAGCCTTCAGGTTAAGCCCCCACGTGCTAATTTTAACAAGGAGGGCGTCGTAGTGAGGTGTAATATGGGCCCCGGTAAAGGCATTGCCGGCGTCGAGACGCACACCGAATCCCCCCGGCGAACGGTATGCCTTCAGCGTACCAAAATCTGGAGCAAAATTATTCCTCGGGTCCTCTGTCGTGATTCGGCACTGGATGGCGTGACCCCACATGGTAATCGACTCCTGAGAAGGAATCCCTATCTCCGGATCAGACAGCCTGAAACCTTGCGCCACAAGAAGCTGCGCCTGCACGAGGTTCCTGCCGGTTATCATCTCTGTCACGGTGTGTTCGACCTGGATGCGCGGGTTCATTTCAATAAAATAGTAGTTTCCTTCCTGGTCAAGAAGGAATTCCACCGTGCCGGCATTGCGGTAATTGACATGGCGTGCGACTCGAAGCGCCGCCTCACACAATTCCAGACGCCTTTGGGGTGTGATACCGAGGGAAGGTGCGAACTCCACTACCTTTTGGTGGCGACGTTGAATGGAGCAGTCTCGCTCAAAAAAATGAACCAGATTTCCGTAGTTGTCGCCAAGAATTTGTACTTCTATATGCTTGGGATGCTCGATGAAACGCTCCAGAAAGACCGCGGCATTGCCAAATGCGGCCTTTGCCTCGCTCCGCGCACTGGCCAGCCCTTCAAGAAGTTCCTTCTGGTTTCGTGCAACACGCATTCCCCTTCCGCCCCCGCCGGCGGCGGCTTTAATAATTACCGGATACCCATATCGTACGGTAAAATCGATTGCCTCCTGATCACTCTCAACAGGGTCGTCAGTGCCAGGAATTACGGGAACTTCTGCTGCTGTTGCGACTTTTCGAGCCGCAATCTTGTCTCCCACCTTACGCTGCATTTCGGCAGTCGGGCCGATAAAGACGATACCGGCGTTTTCACATTTTTCCGCGAATTCCGGATTCTCTGAAAGGAATCCGTAGCCGGGATGGATCGCGTCCGCACCCTTTTCCCGTGCGATACTGATTATTTCATCAATACCCAAATAGGCATCAACCGGACTTTTCCCTTTTCCGATGAGATATGCCTCGTCAGCCTTGTACCGATACAGCGAAAGTTTATCTTCCTGGGAATACACCGCGATCGTTGCTATACCCAATTCATTACAAGCACGGAAAATTCTGATGGCGATTTCGCCTCTATTCGCGGCAAGAACCTTTCTAAAAATCCTTTTTTCCATCGTAATGGCTCCCTGAAAAGAAAAAATCTGATACTTGGTAATTCTTGGGCGGATCCTGAAAGCCCCAAAGGAAGAAAAACGGAAAGATACGGCAAAAATATGAAGTTTGTATAAAACCAGATTCACCGGTCATTGTCAATCATCTATCCCGGCATCAACTCCACCTTCACGGAGGGGCGGCCGCCTGAAAATCGACCGCGGACGCAGCCGCATCAGAATGTTCGGTGTTGCCAACCCCACCAGATCATCACAGCACCCTGTGTCTTCTTTTCAGAGATTTTGGCACGGTGATACGTTATTCGGAAGGAATTTCGTACCTGAAACTCATATCGGTCTCCGATTTTATCCTATCCGATATCCAAGCGCTGGAACCTTGGATTACAAAATCGAGCAGCGATGATTTCTTCTTTGCGGGATAGATGAGTTTCGGATTTTCTTCTGTAATGCCCGACAATTTTGCGGCCGCAGCGACAGCATCCTGAAAGTTTCCGAGTCGATCAACCAATTTATGCTGCAAGGCCTGTTCTCCGGAGAAAATTCTCCCATCCGCAATTTTCCTTACTTCCTGCAGCGGTATCCTTCGCCCTTCAGATACTGCTGTAACGAATTGAACGTGCATGCTGTTTATTACATCCTGAAAAAGAGCCCTGTCTTCTTTCGACATTGGTCGCAGTGGAGACCCGCTGTCTTTAAGCGCTCCGCTTTTTATCACAAAAATCTTAAGTCCGATTTTCCCCAAAAGCCCCTGTACATTCGAGAGCTTCATGAGCACTCCTATGCTCCCGGTGACCGTTCCTGGGTTAGCAAAAATGAGATTTGACGGTGCCGCAATGTAATATCCGCCTGACGCGGCAACAGATCCCATTGAGACAACGAGAGGTTTTTTTCGAACAAACTTTCTGACTTCCTCACAAATTTCCTGCGTTGGTCCAACGACCCCACCCGGAGAGTCGATTCTAAGAACAACGGCTTTGACTCTTTTGTTATCTCTGAAACTGTGTAGCTGATGAATATAGTCATTGGATTCTACTATCATACCTTTTATTTCAATAACACCAATAGCTTTACCGAATTGATTCGAAATACCATCTTTTATAATAAGTTTTGATATTATTATTGAGATACAAAAGATAGCAACAAAAGCGATAAAGATAGCATATATTGGTTTTATGGACATAATTTTCATATGATAAACTCCTATGATTTTTTACAACGTCATTGTAATTCGGAACTGAAAAACCGGGGTTGAAATTACAAGAAGTTGGACGGATACATCGCTCTTTGTACATTCAGGTTTCTATTTTTCGGCGCTGTACAATTATTGGAAAGCCAGCATCAGTTGCTCATCTCCAGGGATCCTTGCCGGCACCCCGAAAGGAATGTCAAGCCAGAGCCGTAAATCCCTGTAGGTTACGCCTGAGCATGGTTAGCAGGTTCCATTACGACCTGTTCATGATCGAGCGATACCCGAGAAACTTCAACAGCAGGATCGCTACCAATACTGTCCATATCTCCATGAAAAGCGCGTTCTTGCTTGATTCCGACAAAGGTCTCGATCTTCAGGTTCTGCCTGATTCAACTTTGTCACATAATTCCTGACGCCTCATGCCCAGGGTGGGCAGTATCAATAGACTGTTACCGTTGGTAAGGCATATTGAAAAATCGGACACCAATGCTACACACTCAAGGAACGGAGGTGACAAAAAGAGAGGAAGTTTCAACGGCCCTTATTCGAAGGAATTTCGGAATAATCCCGTAACAATTGTATAGTGAAGGCAATATGACTGCCTACGTGACATCCCCCAGCTCAACCAGCCGAAGTACCCCCTTGAAAACCGGGCAAGAGCATTCAAGGCAGGAAAGCTAGATGATATTGGAGGCCGACAGCGGCCGCTGACCGAGATTGAGCAGGAAATCGACTAGGTCGAGCAGGAGCGTGGTAGTGATATATTAATGGAACTGTGAACCATCAATACGTAAACGTCGCATTTTTTCTACGAGTGTGGTCCTGTTAATCTTGAGCATGGCTGCAGCCTTGGCCTTCACGCCGTTACACAATGATAGGGCATCGCATATCATCTTTTTCTCGATTTCATTAACTGTACGTACCAGATCAATTCCTTGTTCAGTCACTTTTGTCTGGACTTCCTCCCGAATGTGTGAAGGAATGTCATTTACTTGAATGCGATCACCCTCTGTAAGGGTTACAATTCTTTCCACCATATTTTCAAGCTCTCTAACGTTTCCCGGCCATCGGTACGTTTCCAGCATCTCCATCGCATCATTTGATATGGTCATTGTCGGGCGCTTCATATCCGCACAGTTTTTCTCGACAAAGTGCTTTACGAGAGGAAGAATATCTTCTTTTCTCTCACGAAGTGGAGGAAGAACAATGGGAATGACATTAAGTCTGTAAAACAGGTCTTCACGAAAAGTACCCTTCTTAACCTCCTCTTCCAAGTTCAGATTCGTTGCTGATATTACACGAACATCCAGCTGAATGGTCCGTGAAGACCCGATACGTTCCACTTCCTGCTCCTGAAGAACCCGAAGAAGCTTCGTTTGCAGATGCAACGGCATGGTTCCGATTTCATCGAGGAAAATTGTCCCAGTGGATGCGGATTCGAATTTTCCTGCCTTGTCGCGAATGGCACCGGTGAACGAACCTTTAACATGACCGAACAATTCACTTTCTAGAAGGGCTTCAGGAATTGCTGAACAATTCACCGGAACAAATGGCTTGTCCTTTCTATGGCTGTTGTAGTGAATTGCCTTGGCTACCAGTTCTTTGCCGGTGCCTGATTCCCCGAGAACAAGAACGGTAGAATCTGTGCCGGCAATTCGTTTCATACGGGAAAAGAGCTTCTGCATGGGTGGGGAGTTGCCAATAATGTTCGCGAAACCGAATTTACTGTTCAACTGTTTTTTGAGGTAGACATTTTCCGTGAGAAGGTGTCGTTTTTCAAGAGCCTTAGAAATAAGGATGGAAAGTTCGTCAAAGTTAAGGGGTTTCGTTATATAGTCGAAGGCACCTTCTTTCATTGCCTTCACAGCAGTTTCAGCAGAGGCATGACCTGTAATGAGTATCACTTCAGTGTAAGGCGAGAATTTTTTGGCCTGTTTCAGGATATCAATCCCATTACTATCTGGAAGGAAGAGATCCGTGATGATTATATCAAACTCTTCGTGTGCAAGGAGTGAAAGGGCTATCTTACCTGATGCGGCTCCCTTGACACTAAACGTAGCCATCTTCAATAGCCGGGTAAGTGAATCCCGACTGAGATCCTCATCTTCAACCAATAGAATTTTCGCTCGTTCTTTCATGTGCACCTCATATAAAATGGTCTACACATAGCATCTTTCTGGATAACTGGCAAGTAATCAACTCTACTTACGCAGTTGAAGTTTCTGATGAAATCACCCCCTTCAATTTTTTTTACAGTATGCCTGACCCCTCTAGTCCAGGGTAGGCAGCATCAATAGACCGCTGACGTTGTTTGTGCCGACGTTCCATGTGCCGGAAAAGCTCTTCTCCATCAAGATCCCGTCGCGGCAGATGGTGGGTCAGGAGTATGACGACATCACCGGTTGACAACAGGGGAATATCTCCCTGCCGGGCCGCCTTGACTTCCGCCATGAACAGCATGGCCCCATCTGACCGAACCAAACCTCCCAGGCACGAAAACGTCATCTTCCTCGCCCCGCCGGGAGTCAGCAAAACCCATCTTGCCACCGCACCGGCCTTCAAAGCACGTTATCAAGGCTTCAGCGCCTATTTCGCCACCAGGCACGCCCTGATCGCCCAGCTGAAAGAGAGCCAGGCCAAGGGCAAGGCCCATCTCAACTCCTGTCGAGTCATCGTTCCTGTGGTCGGCTGTCTCCCGGTCACCGGTCATGAGGCGTATCTCTTCTTCCAGTTCGCCACCTGCCGCAACGAGGAGGGTTCGACAATCATCGCGTCGAACAAGAGCTACTCGGACTGGCAGGAACTCTCCAGTAATCCGGTCATTGCCTCGCTTATCCCAGACCGGATTCTGTACCATTGCCAGGCAATCAATATCCAGGGCCAAGGCTACTGACTCTTGTATCATGCCCTGTCATCCTGACCAGGGGTGGCAGCTATCGCCTCAGAGAAAAGCGCCGCTCCGGTATCCTGGGCCAGCAGTCAACCACAGTTCAACTCGATTATTGACAGGAAGGTGGGTCAATTATCCTAGATTCGGCAGTTGGAGGCATCCTTCGTTCTCTCCGATTGCCGTCTTTGTGCTGCTCT
>JAAZOO010000080.1 GCA_012797715.1 Geobacteraceae bacterium
GAGCGGCCACAGCCGATACTGCCCGAACCCGAAGGGTGAGTGTATCGGCTGTAGTGAAATGAGCGTAGAGCAGCACAAAGACGGCAATCGGAGAGAACGAAGGATGCCTCCACCTGCCGAATCTAGGATAAATTTGCGCCCGTCGGAAAACTCCGGATGTGACACGATTGGTTTCCAGTCAGGAAACGAGGAGTTTTTCGGTCCGGCAAGGAAATGGGGGGGGTTGCGCGGAGGCGCACCTCGGTACGCCGCACAAGCACCCGGGAAGAGTGACACCACCGGGGCGGGGAGGGACCGCCTCCCGATGGAAACAAATTTGCTCACCTCACGGGACGCATCCCGTCATCGGCGGTGCATGTGTTGACGCCGTTCGGAGCCCCCCCTTCCCCGTGACTCCCGTCGTGCCGCTCCGGACGCGGGACACCGTGACCTGATCCGGCGGATACGTGCCGACAACCTCCCGGTCTCCTTCCCCAAACCCCCATGATGAACCTGGCGGGCCGCGCACATGCAGCCGACACAGGCCATCGAGATCGCGACTCTTCTTACACCCTCTCCTTGCCTGAGAGTAGTGACGACGGCACCGACGCGTCCCGTCATCCCGAGGCGACCCGGAAACATCCCCTTTCGGAATGAACCGCCATGCCGTTGACATCCTGCAGCCGGGAATGGTACCTTCCTCTCCGAAATCCGCTCCATCCCTCTTTCTCCCAGTGGATCCCGTCAGAGAACAGCAAAGAGCCCTTTCCACGGAGGAAACATGCAGAGCAGCGATATGCACGACCCAAAGCCGGGAGAGCCGGTCAGACACTATTCTTCCCTACTGATCACCCGTGACGACAGGAGCCCGGCAATCGACCCGGTCATGGTGGAGGAAACCATCCAATTGATTGTCAACGGCGCGAAACTCTCCTCCATCGTCACGACCCCCCATCTGCACAAGGAACTCGCCGTCGGCCACATGGTGACGGAAGGAGCCCTCACGAACCTCAATGACATTGAGGAAATAGCGGAAAAGGATGGCTGTGTGTCCTTGACGATACGATCGTTCCCGCGCCTGGACCTGAGGTACGAGCTTCGAACGTCGGGCAGCACCGGCATTGACTGGGACACGAGGGACGATGACAGATTCCTTCCGGTACGGCAGACCTTTCGCACAGAGGTTCTGCTGGACAGCGTGAAAAACCTCTACGATGACACCCAGAACCGGACGGGAGGCGCTCACAGCGCGAGCCTGGTGGATACGCACGGGACGCTGAGGTATAAAGCGATCGATATCGGGCGGCATAACGCCATCGACAAGGTCGTGGGCATGGCCTTCCTGAACGGTGACGACCTTTCCCGGATGTTCCTGGTATCCTCGGGGAGGCAACCCGCGGGCATGGTCATGAAGGCTGTTCGGGCCGGGATTCCCCTCATCATCTCCAAGGCCGCGCCCATCAGTTCCGGAATCGACAGCGCGCTCCGCGCCAACATCACGCTGTGCTGTTACGCGACACGGGAAAAATGCAAGGCGTTCTCCGCTCCGGAACGGATAGTCTGAACCGTTTCTTCCGGCAGAATTCATCCCGTCGCCATGGCCGAAACAAGCCGTTCAGGTATCCTGCGACGGACCGGTCAACGGCTGCCGCTCACCGTTGTTTCTGGTTTGTCGAAAGGCCGGTCTGCCCGGCAAGGCCGATGGCGGCGATATCGGCGAGGAGGGTGCCGACGGTTTCAATGGTCTTGCGAAACGGAGTGTTCCTCACGTACTGCCATCGCACGTCACCCTTTGCATGCTCGGGCATCCGGAGGTTATAGAGAACCGGTGCCTGGACGTCCGTCAGGCTCGCCGCATGGACCCGGAACCATGCATCACCGGAGGGTATGACGTCCGTAAGGTATTCCACCAGCACCTGCCCGTTGTCAAAGATGGTGGTGGTCAGTTTTCTTCCCGGAGCGGCGTTCCCGATGGTGGCATCGGGAACCACCTGCACAAGGTTCAATCCGGCGAGGACCACGTTTTTCGCCATATGGTTGACACTCCGGGGAATCCCCTCCACCAGGTCGCCCAGCAGGGCCTCCTTCAGCTTCGAACCGGAATAGGCAATCCTTTCCACCACACCCTGCGGACCATTCTCCTCATCCGGGTGCCACAATCCGAATGTCAGAGCGCTCCCCAGGTCCTTGAAAAAATCCACACAGGTACCCACCAGGCCCCGCTGCGTTGCCTCCCGTATCTCGTTGTTTTCATCGCGATACCGGAATTTTGAC
>JAAZOO010000081.1 GCA_012797715.1 Geobacteraceae bacterium
AGAGCAGCACAAAGACGGCAATCGGAGAGAACGAAGGATGCCTCCAACTGCCGAATCTAGGATAAATTTCCTGTTTACAACAGGGTCCTCCTGTCCGATTATCTGAGCAGGCCTTCTCGTTGGTCTCCATCGTGTCGGCCACCCGCCACCATACCCCTTTTTGCAAGTGATATGGTTCGAAAGTGACATATTGTGTCCCATAGGTCAGGTACGATAGTTTTCAAAGCACCACCATCCGCACTCCGGGAGGACATGCAGAATCATGGCACAGAACAGAAGCATCATCTCGCCCCTGCGCATCGACGCCGTCCCGGTTCCCGGAACCGGCGGCAGCATCGGCATGACCATCTGCCCGGGGAAAGACGAGAATGCCGGGTTCAGATATGGTGACGGGCAGTGGAAGCGTGACCTGGATCTGGATCTCACGGTAATCCGTGACTGGGGGGCCCGGGCAGTGGTGACCCTTCTCGAACCATTCGAGTTCGAGCTGCTCACCGTGACCGAACTCCCGGAGAAGGTCCGTCAGTACGGCATCCGTTGGTTCCATCTTCCAATTGTCGATGTCCGGATTCCGGATGCGCTTTTCGAGGAGCACTGGGAGAGTGCTGGGGAGGAGCTTAGGCAGATCCTGCGGGAGGGTGGCAGGATCGTTCTCCACTGCCGGGGCGGGCTGGGGAGGACCGGTCTGGTTGCGGCGCGGCTCTTGGTTGAGTTCGGTATGGAGCCGCGGGACGCAATCCGGCGGGTGCGGGCCGCGCGGCCAGGCGCGATTCAGACCCGGGAGCAGGAGGAGTATGTGAGACGGTACACGAAACGTATCGTAAAAACCATATCGTAAGGTGTTGCTATGACCGGCATGAGGAAGAAGGAAGTATACACCGGCTGCCTCCTTGGCGGTGCGGTGGGTGACGCGCTCGGCTGGCCGGTGGAATTTCTGTCCATGGCCGAGATACGGAGGAAATTCGGCCCAGCCGGGGTAGGGGACTTTGCCGAGGCTGGGGGAGGGGTCGGAGCGATTACCGACGATACCCAGATGACGCTCTTCACCGCCGAGGGGCTGCTGCGGGAGTACCGGCAGAGCAGCGAGACTGGTGCTGCACCCGATTACGTCGCAGCCATGTACCGGTCGTATCTGCGCTGGCTCCACACCCAGGGGGAAACATCCTGCGACCCGGGCTTTCGCGACTGCCTGGACGGCGACTTGGTGAAGGTGAAGGAACTCCACCATCTGCGGGCTCCGGGCGGGACCTGTCTGTCGGCGCTGATGGACGGGAAGATGGGAACGGTGGCGCATCCAATCAACAGCAGCAAGGGGAGCGGCGGGGTGATGCGGGTTGCTCCGGTGGGGCTGTTCTGCCGGTCATTGCCCGACGCCGGGGACGACACGGCGCGGGGGAAGCTGGCCTTTGAGCTCGGCTGCGCCGCAGCAGCCATCACCCACGGCCATCCCCTCGGCTACCTGCCGGCGGGGTTTTTGGCTGCGATGATCTTTTCCCTGGTATCGGGCGGGACCCTTGAAGATGCCATCGGCGATGCCATGCTCCTTCTGGTGGAGCGGCCGGAATACGATAAGAGCGTCCTGGCGGCAATGGTTGCCCGTGCAGTGCGGAGCGGCTTGCGGGGTGACCCTTCCCCCGAGACGGTCGAACGTCTCGGGGGAGGCTGGGTCGGCGACGAGGCTCTTGCCATCTCCGTGTACTGTGCCCTGGCGGCCAAGGGGGATTTTGGCCGGGGTGTCCGGCTGGCGGTCAACCACTCGGGAGATTCCGATTCCACCGGGGCGATTACCGGCAATATTCTCGGGGCGCTGCTGGGGAGGGGGGCGATTCCGGAGGAGTGGGTTGATGGGCTGGAAATGCGGGAGGTTGTAGAGGGGATAGGCGTGGAACTGTTCACTGTCAGCAGGTAGGTGACGTCTTTTCTGCCCCTACAGACCCTTGGAACGGCGTGAGAATCGAGTTTACTTGCTTGGAGGAGGATTCTATTCCCGGCCTCCGGTTCATGATTCCGAATCCCCCGTCACGGGAAAACCGAAGTCAATGACCTTTCTTCGCATAGTCACTTCAGTAGTTCGAGCCATCCAGATGATGGTGGCGTCCCGCGTAACACCGCGTGTGGAGCGGGTCTTCCCCCACGATCCGCAGGCGTTCACCCAGGGGCTTGCGTACCGGGACGGGATGCTCTATGAAAGCACCGGCCTGCGCAACGCCTCTTCCCTTCGTCGCATCGATCCTGCATGCGGCGACGTCCTTGAGACGATGCCCGTTGAGGGGGTATTTGCGGAGGGGATCGCTTTCTTCGAGGGGCGCATATACCAATTGACGTGGAAAGACAGGCGCTATTTCGTGTATGATATTTTCCCGCTGCGGCTTGTGGGAGCAGGGAGTATCGTACATGACGGATGGGGGATGGCGGGCGACGGGAAACGTCTTTATGTCACCGATGGCAGCAGCCTGATACGGCGATACGACGGCGGAATGCTCGAACGGGGCGCCGCGCGGGCACGGCTTTCGGGGATACGGTTGTGCCACCTCAACGACATTGAAGTCGTGCAGGACCGCCTGTATGCCAACGTCTGGCCCACTCCCTTCCTTGCCGAGGTATCTCTGCCCTCCGGGTCCGTAAGCAGAATTATAGACTGCGGAGACCTGTTCAACCGTGAATGGAGCGGAGATCGCAACGCAGTCATGAACGGGATTGCCTACAATCCCGACAACGGGACCTTCTTTGTGACGGGAAAACGGTGGACGCAGTATTATGAAATCTCCCTCCCGGCCTGAAAGCCGTAGTACATCTTCCCGGCCACGCCCCCCATCATCCTGTAGAGGCCATGGGAAAAAAGAAGGCAGCGCACGTACCGGGGAAATTTTCGCAACGTTGCACTGAATCAACCTGTACAAGATTTCTTGGGGCAGCCCGAGGGGCCTGGCACGAGGATTTTCACCTCACCACGGGGGGGCGAGCCGAAAGAGGCGGAGCCTTTCCTAGACAGGGAGCATACGGTATGAGAAAAATCGCGACAACAGCGCTGCTTTTCTTGTTTGGGTGTGTCGGCATCCCCGAAAATGTAAAGCCGGTGAGTAATTTCAAACTGGAGAGGTATCTGGGCACGTGGTACGAAATCGCGAGGCTGGACCATCCTTTTGAACGGGGTCTTACCCGGGTGACCGCCCAGTACAGCATGAGGGATGACGGCGGCGTGAGGGTCGTGAACCGCGGATATTCCGAAAAGGAAAAGAAATGGAAACAGGCTGAGGGAAGGGCATACTTCGTTCAGGGGAAAGACACGGGTTTTCTGAAAGTTTCCTTCTTCGGCCCCTTCAACGGTTCATACATCGTATTCGAGCTTGACCATGAGCATTACCGCTATGCGCTGGTCTGCGGGCCTGACA
>JAAZOO010000082.1 GCA_012797715.1 Geobacteraceae bacterium
AAGGCGAATATTCTTTCCACCATGACCGCGACCATGGCGCTCAAGTTCACGGCCAGCGACGTGGATCTCATCTGTTCCGCGGAAACCATCATGAATGCCCTGCCGGTGTGCAGGGTGCGCAACATCAGTTACGCAACCTACACCATTGTCGATATCCGCATGCAGACGGACATCAGCATCGTTGAGATGGACAACCCGCCCTTTCTCCTCATCCGGAACGGTGAAGCGATCTCTGTGCCCTACAAGGAGGTGGAGTCTCCCTCCCTTGACGAAAGGAAGATGAAGACGTACAGCCTGAAGGCCATGCCCGAGGATCGCCTGGTCATCATGTCCGACGGCATTTCCCAGTCGGGGATAGGCACGGAACAGTTGAAGCTGGGCTGGCGGGTGGAGGGGTGCAAGAGATTCGTTCTTGACCAAGTGAGCCGGGATCCCCGGATTTCGGCCAGGACCCTTGCCAGCAGGATTCTGGCGGAGGCGCTGGATAACGAGGTGGGCAACAAGGCTTACGACGATATGACGGTGGCCGTTTTCTACTTCAGGCAGCCGCGCCGTCTTCTGGTGCTGACAGGCCCACCCTTTCATGAGAACCGGGATGCCCATTTCGCCAACATCTTCGATACGTTCAAAGGACGGAAGGTCATCTGCGGCGGAACCACGGCAAATATCGTGGCGCGGGAACTGAATCGCGAACTGGTGGACCACCTGGAGACCACGGACGGCGATATCCCCCCCATTGCCACCTTTGAAGGAGCCGATCTGGTTACCGAGGGGCTCCTGACCCTCACCAAGGTGGCTCAATTCCTTGAAAAAGGGGAGACCACGACCCGGAGAAACGCAGCCAGCATGCTGCTCGAGCGCCTTCTGGAGAGCGACAGCATCATCTTCCTTGTGGGCACCAAGATTAATGAGGCCCATCAGGACCCCACCCACCCCATGGATCTAGAAATACGGCGCAATCTCATCAAAAGAATTGCCAAGATCCTTGAACGGAAATACCTGAAGGATACGTTTGTCCGCTTCATCTGAATCCCCGCAGAAAAAGGAACCTTCGCGGCATCAGGCAGGATGGCGGCGAACAGGCGTATTGCGCTCAAGAGCGGCAGCGTGTGCGGAGGGGCCTTTTGTCTGAGGGGCTACTGTGGCCCCTGCAGCGGCGGCACGGGCGAAAGGGAAGAGTCACATTCCGAGAGACGCTCGCCATTGAGCGTGCTTGCCGTCACATCACGAATCTTTACTCAGAGTATAAAATATCTTCCCGACCCCCATGCTTCACTGAATCTTCATTTTCTTATGGGAATGGTGCGTTGCCGCTTCATGGCGAACCGGACCACCGATGCTATCGGTAATAAACATAATAAATACGGACTATTACGTTTTTGCTGCCTGAAAAAACCGGAAAAAGGATATTTGATAAAAAAACGTTTGATATTTTATTGTATTTGATATAAAAATATCGACAAGCATAGACATGTATATGTGTTTGGAGGCCCGTATACACCGCAACGGGTTGCGGGCCTTCGATTTTTACTGTAATTTCATATGGTTACTTGATGAAAGTCGTATGCTGCGTGTAATAGAGTCGTGTCCTCCCTTGGAAAATCAGCGTAGTGATTACTTTTTATTGAGAATGAACTCAGGCTTGTGGTTGTGCCGAGGGTCCGACGCCATGTGCGCTCTCTGAACCTCGGTCAATGGCGGATGGCAGTCGCGTGCCCCAGTGCTCGGGGTTGCGATGGTTATATCCAGGAGTGCGGCTACCAGTTCCATGCTGTCAAACGTCTTCGAACCCCGTTTTCAGGGATGAGAACGTCTGATCCGGTGTATGAGGAGCACTCCGGTTGTTTTGTCGGGGCAGGAAGAAAATACAAAAAGGGAAAGGAAAAAGGAATGGTAAAGGTTACGATTGATGGAAAATCGGTTGAAGTTCCAAAAGGGTCGATGCTCATCGACGCCGCCAGAAAAGCCGGCGCAGATGTCCCAACCCTGTGCTACCTGGATCTTCACAGCGACATGTCGGGCGCCAACTCGTCATGCAGGATCTGCATGGTGGAGGTCGCCGGAAGGAAGAATCTGGCGCCTGCCTGTTCCACGCCGGTCATGGACGGCATGGATGTGAAAACCTCCACGGACCGCGTTATTGGTGCCCGGAAGATAAATCTTGAGTTGCTCCTGTCGGACCATCCGCAGG
The DNA here is from genome assembly GCA_012797715.1 of Geobacteraceae bacterium. Lineage (GTDB taxonomy): Bacteria > Desulfobacterota > Desulfuromonadia > Geobacterales > Geobacteraceae > RPRC01. The sequence continues at coordinate 2,192 of JAAZOO010000082.1, forward strand.
ATTGCCTTACCTGTCCGAAGGCCGGTGCGTGCGGCCTGCAGGACCTCTGCTTCCGCTATGACATCAAGGAAAGCCGCTTCCGAGGGCTCATGAGCGAATTCCCCCTGGACGAATCCAACGAATTCTACGTGCGCGACAACAACCAGTGCGTCAATTGCCGCCGCTGCGTGAATGCCTGCACCGCCAAGCAGTGCACCGAGGCCATCGACTTTGCCAAGCGCGGCTTCTACTCCCATCCGGCCGCGCCGTTTGATGACCCGGTCCGCGATTCGGTGTGTGTCTCCTGCGGCAACTGCGTGTCCGTCTGCCCGACCGCCGCGCTCATGCCCAAGTCGAAGGAGAAGTTCCGCACCTGGGAAGTGACGAAAACCACCACTACCTGTTCCTACTGCGGCGTCGGCTGCCAGATGGATCTGCTGGTGAAAAACGGCAAGGTTGTGGGCGTAGAACCGGCTGACGGCCCGGCCAACAACGGTCTGCTCTGCGTCAAGGGCAAGTTCGGCTTCGATTTCATCAACCACCCGGATCGTCTCACCACGCCGCTCATCAGAAAGGACGGCAAACTTGTGGAAGGAACCTGGGATGAAGCCCTGACCCTGGTTGCCAACAAGATCAAGGCGGTCAAAGAGGCCCACGGCCCAGATGCACTGGCCGGCCTTGCATCTGCCCGCGTCACCAATGAAGAAAACTACCTGTTCCAGAAGATGGTCCGCGCCACCTTCGGCACGAACCAGGTGGATCACTGTGCGCGCCTCTGCCACGCCTCCACGGTCGCCGGCCTGGCCACTACCCTGGGGAGCGGCGCAATGACCAACAGCATCGCGGAAGTGGCCGATTGCGATCTCATCTTTATTACAGGCTCCAATACCACGGAAACCCATCCGGTGATAGGCGCCAAGGTGCGCCAGGCCAAGCAGAAGGGCGCAAAGATCATCGTGGCCGAGCCTCGTCACATTGATCTGGCCAAAGATGCCGAAATCTTCATGCAGATTACGCCGGGCACCAACGTGGCCCTCTTCAACGGCATGATGAACGTCATTCTCTCCGAAGGCCTGGAGAACAAGGAATTCATCGCGGAGCGCACCGAAAACTTCGAGGAGCTGAAATCGGTCATCGGCAAGTACACCCCGGAAAAGGTTGCCGAGATCTGCGGCATCAGCGCGGAAGACCTGAAGAAGGCCGCCCGCATGTACGCCAAGGCCGAGAAGGCGTCCATCATCTACTCCATGGGTGTTACCCAGCACAGCACCGGCGTGGACGGCGTCATGGGCACCTCCAACCTGGCACTCCTGTGCGGGCACCTGGGCAAGGAATCCTCCGGCGTCAATCCGCTGCGCGGCCAGAACAACGTTCAGGGCGCCTGTGACATGGGCTGCCTCCCGGGCGACCTTCCCGGCTACCAGAAAACCGCGAACCCCGAGGTTATCGCCAAATTTGAGAAGGCCTGGGGCGTCAGCCTGTCCAGCAAGCCCGGCCTGACGGTCACCGAGATCGTGGACAAGGCCGGTAAGGGAGAGATCAAGGTCCTGTATATCATGGGCGAAAACCCCATGCTGTCCGATCCGGACCTGAACCATGTGCAGGAAGCCCTGGAAAACACCGAATTCCTCGTTGTCCAGGATATCTTCCTCACGGAGACCGCCGCTCTCGCGGACGTGGTTCTGCCTGCCGCTTCCTTTGCCGAGAAAGACGGCACGTTCACCAGTACCGAACGGCGTGTCCAGCGCGTCCGCAAGGCCATCGAGCCTCCGGGACAGGCCAAGGCGGACTGGGAAATTCTGGTTGAAGTCATGAAACGTCTCGGGTATGACAAGCAGTACAAAGATGCAGGCGAAATTCTGGACGAGGCCGCTACGGTTACACCCCAGTACGGCGGCATCTCCTTTGCCCGCATCGAAAAGTGCGGTCTCCAGTGGCCGTGCCCGACACCGGATCACCCGGGTACCACGTACCTCCACAAGGGAACCTTCTCCCGCGGCAAGGGTCTCTTCAAGCCGGCGGAATACATTCCTTCCGCCGAACTGCCCGATACGGAGTATCCGTTCATCCTGTCCACGGGCAGGATCCTGTACCACTACCACACCAAGACCATGACCGGAAAGGTGGAAGGACTGAACAACCTGTTCCCCGGCTCCTACGTGGAGATCCATCCAAAAGCGGCCCAGAAGCTCGGCGTCAAGGACGGGGAAAAGGTGAAGGTCACATCACGCCGCGGAGAAGTCCTCTCCGTTGCCAAGCTAACCGACAAAGTGGAAGAAAACGTCCTGTTCATGCCCTTCCACTTCGCGGACGGCGCAGCCAACAGGCTCACCAACAAGGCCCTGGATCCGGTGGCCAAAATTCCGGAATTCAAGGTATGTGCAGCGCGCATCGAGTCTTTTGATCGCGTGTCCGATTACGCCTAGGACGCTTCCGGCTATCGTATCATGGTGAAGAACCGCGCCTCTCCCCCACCGGGCGAGGCGCGGTTTTGCAGAATGTGCCCGGTTTCGGCGGTTCCGGAAATTGATATAACGAAATCATATTCTCTGCGACTCGCTTCGCGTGCTCTTGTCTCGTTCGCTAAAATGGCATTTTATTTTGCTTAAAATTGTTTCTGCCCACATTCTGCTTCAGTGATAGTTGTCATTCCCGAAATTGTATCCGAAAAATTCTCATTCAGACGATGAAAACGACGTAGTATCCGGTGTTTTAAGGCATTTCAAGAAGTTGTGAAATTAATCATAGGTTCCTGATATTAAAATATTCAAACAACGTTGTTTTGCGCTTTTCATTTACCGCGGGATGAAGTATAGAGAAAGAAAATTTTTTTTAGGGGGAGTAACAATGAGTAACGAGAATCTTATGTCGAAACGGTGGATCATCGCCATCGCGGGGATTATTATCATGACCCTGCTCGGCACCGTGTACGCGTGGTCGGTCTTCGTCAAACCGGTCATTGCCGCAACGGGATGGGAGAAAACGGCAGTTGCCACGACATTCATGATTATTATCGGCATGATTGGTCTTTCCGCAGCATTCGGCGGACTGCTGGTGGACAAGAAGGGACCCAAGTTCGTATGTACCATCGGGGTCATCCTCTACGGTATCGGCGTTCTTCTGGGCGGACTGGCTCTGAAGTCGGGCAACATCTGGTTCCTCTACATCGGCTACGGCTTCATCGGCGGCCTCGGTAACGGCCTTGCCTACGTCGTGCCCATTGCTACCCTTATCCGCTGGTTTCCCGACAGACGCGGTCTCATCACCGGCCTGTCCGTCATGGGATTCGGCCTCGGCGCATTCTTCATCGGCAAGATTGTACCGGGCCTCATTAACAGCGTCGGGGTCGTCAATGCGTTTTTCATCCTCGGCATCGTGTATCTCGTCGGAAACACTGCCTCTGCCCTTATCCTGAGAAATCCGCCGGCAGGCTGGCTCCCCGACGGGTTCACGCCATCGGCCAAGACCGTTTCCGCTGCCGATTCCTTCAGCTGGGATGAGGCGAAGAAGACTCCCCAGTGGTACATGATCTGGGGCATGCTGTTCCTCAATGTGAGCGCGGGCATGGGACTCCTTTCCAAGCTCTCCCCCATGGCACAGGAAGTCATCAAGGCGGCTCAGGGTATTACCGATGAAAAACAACTGGCGGTCGCCGGCGGCGCGGTTCTCGCGACGGCTTCCATCTTCAACGGCCTCGGCCGTCTGTTCTGGTCCGCCCTCTCCGACAAGATCGGCCGCAAGAACGTGTTCATGATCATGTTCGCATCGCAGGCTGCTCTCTACTTCTACCTGCCGCAGGTCACCAGCGTCATGCTGTTCACGGTAATCGCATGCTACCTCCTCGCCTGCCTCGGCGGCGGCTTCGCGGTCATGCCGGCATTCGCAGCCGACTCCTTCGGACCGACCTACATCGGCAAGGTGTACGGCTTCGTGCTGACCGCCTGGGGCGCCGCAGGGGTGGCCGGCGGCCTGGCATTCGCCAAGTTTGACAAACAGCAGGCTCTCTACACCGCTGCAGCTCTGCTCATCGGCGGTTTTGTCATCAGCTTCCTGTTCCAGCGTCCCAAGCATGTGTCCCACTACAAGACTCAGCCTGCCGCGGAATAGAAAGGAAACCGTCCCAAAATACGCACCATCGACGTGGGGCCTTCGAAGGAAGGCCCCACTGTTCTATGGACACGATTCCGAAAGACGAGAACTTCAGCGCCGCGCACAATGAACCTAAAACCGGCAGTTGAAGGTATCCGGAGAGAGCGACTCTGTCGTATTTCGTTGCTGCTCTTAGCGAAATGGAGCGGCCACAGCCGATACTGTCCGAACCCCAAGGGTGAGTGTATCGGCTGTAGTGAAATGAGCGTAGAGCAGCACAAAGACGGCAATCGGAGAGAACGAAGGATGCCTCCAACT
>JAAZOO010000083.1 GCA_012797715.1 Geobacteraceae bacterium
AGGACATCGAACCGCACCGGATAGACGGGATTGCCGGAATGGGCGATCGCCCTGACCCTCGGGTTGGCCATGGCACGGATCAGCGCCTCGGTGTTCCCGTCAATCCCCCGGTCTTCGAAACCGGTTCCCTCGTGAAGGCCAGCCAGAACAAAGTCCAGCCGCTCCAGGTACGGCTCGGGCATGTCCAGGGTCCCGTCGGTACCGAGGATATTCGCTTCGACCCCCCGCAGGATGCGGACTCCCCCTATCCATGGAGGGATGAAGCGCATGGCACCGAAGTGGTACAGGTGAGGCCCCCCCGGCAGGGCAGGGCCGTGGTCGGTGATGGCAAGGGCCTTGAGACCCTTGCGGCGTGCCTCGGCGGCCATTTCGTTGACAGTGGAATAGGCGTGGCCCGAGGCCACGGTGTGGGTATGCAGATCGGCGACGATTTTCATGCCGGCATGATTTCACGGCAGGGGTGAAATGTCAAGGGAACCGCCCCCTGGGAGCAGCGTTCCCTCCCCGGCGGGAAGTCCCCGTGCGCCGGCGTGCTGCTGCGGCTCCTCCTGTTGCCGGAAGGGGAAGAACCGTTTCCTGTGGGGAGGACGATGACAGGCTGGTTTCCATACGCCGTATCCGCTCTGTTCCTCATGGGGGCGCAGCGTTTCCTCTACAAGGTGGCTGCCGAGCAGGGGCGCGCCACACCCCGGATCACCCTGTGGTTTATGGCCACGGTGACCCTCATCAGCGGAGCCGCTTTCCTCGGGAGCGGCGTGACGATTGCCGATGCGCGCTTCCTCCTTGCGGTCGGCCTTGCCAACAGCATCGCATTCCTCACCGCCACCGTTTCCCACATGGAAGCCCTGAAGCGCCTCCCCGCCGGGATCGCCTATCCCCTCATCAGACTGGACGCGGTCCTTGTTGTCGTGATCTCCCTTCTCTTTTTTCAGGAACGGGTCTCGGGCACCCAGGGCGCAGGCATTGTCCTTGCTGTGGGAGCGGCCCTCCTCATCGCCCGGCAACGAACCGACGGAGGGGCGCCCTCCCGTTCGTCCAGGGGAGGGTTTCTGTTCGTAGCGCTCGCCGTCCTTGCCGGGGCAGGGGCCGCCGTATCGAGCCGATTCGCGGCCCTCGGCACGGACAAGACGGCTTTCATGGCGGTATCCTACGGCCTGTCAACCCTTTTCACGGCAGGCTGCGGGGCGGCAGGGACACGGGAGGGAGCGCCTTCATCCCCTCGCGGAGCGTTCTTCATCGGTTTCGCCATGGGGGTGCTCAATGTGGCGGGGTACTACGCCTACCTGGAGGGCCTGGCGCGGGGTCCCCTTTCCCTCGTCACGGTGATTACCGGCATGCATTTTGTCGTGGCGGTAGTCCTGTCCCTCCTCATCTACCGCGAACGGCTGTCGCCGCTGCGTCTCGTGGGCATCACCCTTACCGTCGTCTCTCTGATTCTGCTCAGGTCCTGACGGGACTCTTCGCCCCACCGCCTGTTGCATTGACGGAGCTCCGTGATAGAAGTAATCCTAAAAACGGCAGTTGGAGGTATCCTTAGAGAGCGACTCTGTCGTATTTCGTTGCTGCTCTTAGCGAAATGGAGCGGCCACAGCCGATACTGTCCGAACCCCAAGGGTGAGTGTATCGGCTGTAGTGAAATGAGCTTAGAGCAGCACAAAGACGGCAATCGGAGAGAA
>JAAZOO010000084.1 GCA_012797715.1 Geobacteraceae bacterium
ATCCGACAGTGGCGGCTTCAGTTATCCCTTTTCATCTCGTTTCTCGTCACGCTACGCATCGCAACACCCCGGAACAGAGTTAGATACCAAACCGAAACGATTCCTTTTTTACCAGAACTAACCCAGCAAAACCATTTAATTTTTCTCAATTAAGACACGGCCGACGGCCATGATTTCAGTTCCAATTCCTGCAACCACCTCCCGCATTTCCACCCTCTCCCCCCACTCCCCCGGCACCGCCCCCCTCCCCACGAGCGCCCCGAGTATGTTCCCGGCAATCGCCCCGGTGGAGTCGGAATCCCCCGAATGGTTGACCGCCAGGCGGACACCCTTGGCAAAATCCCACTTGGCCGCCAGGGCGCAGTACAGGGAAATGGCCAGGGCCTCTTCCCCGACCCAGCCGCCGCCGAGGCGCTCTATCGTCTCCGGGCAGGGCTTATCCCGCAGGCCGCTCCGCACCGCCCGGGCAATCAGGGCCGCCAGTGTGCTCTTCTCGTATTCCGGACGCTCCACAAGGATCAGCATGGCATCGCCGATGGAGTCTTCGAGGGTTCTGCCCGACACCAGGAAAAAAATCATTGAAGCCAGGAATCCCGCCGGCAGGTAGCCGAGGGGATGACCGTGGGTGATGGCCGCGGCGTCGCAGCCGAGCCGGAAGGCCAGCTCCGACCGCGCCCGGTCGTCCCCGGCATCGGGCAGCGCCCGGCAGAACAGCCCCACCGGTGCCACCCGCATCACCCCGCCGCACCCCTTGCTGGTGTTGACCGGATGATCGACCGTCCCCATCTTCCCGGCAATCAGCGCAGACAGGCAGGTGCTGCCCGGCGCCCGGCGGTGGTGGAGTTCCTGCACCTTCAGCAGGTCGCCGTCCAGACAGTCACGGAACGCCGGGTCCCGGGACACCTCCCCCTGGGTGTGCAGCCAGCGGAGGTACGCCCGGTAGATGGCGACAGGATAGTCGGCCGGGGCTCCGGTCTCACGGCTGCGCCGGTACTCCCGCAGCAGCCCCTCCGCGGTGAAGAGGGTCATCTGGGTGTCGTCGGTGATGGCGCCGATGCCCCCTTCGGTCTCGGCGAAATCCCGTATCCCTTCCGGCCCGAACCGCCGCCGGATCTCGGCCAGCGACAGGAACTCCACCGGCCAGCCGAGGGCGTCGCCCGCCGCGCCCCCTAACAGGCAGCCCGCAAATGTCTCGGCAATTCGGCCAGAACCTGAAGCACTTCTCATTTCCATCTGGTTCCCTCCATCGACGAAATGGTCCGACGCGTGGTTGCGGTTCCACGGTCCTGAAAGCTTGAGTCTCTCTCTGTTCGGACGGTAAAGTTGGCGAAGAGCGTCACCTTTACGTTCTCTCCCAAGGCATCATCCATTAGCAGGCCGACGATGATGTTGGCACCCTCGGATATCGCTCCGTAAATGGAGCGCGAAGCGTCGTCAAAGTCATCCATCGTCATGTTGGTCGACCCCGTGACCAGCGCCAGGACGCCGTCCGCACCGGCAATGTCGATATTCTGCCGAGCCAGGCCGCGGAGGGCATTCTCCCCGGCAGCGGTTCCCTTTCCCGCCCCTCCTGCCATGCCGAGACCCATGAAGCTGTCCCCCCCGCCCGAGAGTACGGCCTTTACGTCGGCGAAGTCCACGCAGATCAGGCTGTGCTCAACGATGAGAGTAGTAAGCTGGTGGACGGCATGCCGCGCCAGATAGTCAAGGAGCGCTTCGTTTCCGAAGGTGGTGGGGATGGATTCGTCCCAGGGGACAATGCAGGTCCGGTTCAGGTGGATCAGAGAATCGAATGCACCCGGATTCCGGACGGTGACGCCCGCGGCAGGGGTAATTCCGAGCGTGACGACCCCCTCCCGCCTGGCAGCCTCGGCGCAAAACCGGGCGTACTCATGGTCCGCGCCCCCATCAAAGGAGGAAACGATGAAGACAAGGTCTGTTCCCACCATGAGCGGCTGCAGTACAGCGCCAACTTCTTCCGCCGTAACGGGGTGCGACGCCAGGTCCCCTCCCACGGCGACTTGTCCCGACACCTCCGCCACGTCTTCGACCGCTCCGAAAAAATCCACCCCCCGGACCCTCCCCGCCATCCTGCCGACCGCCCGGGCGCCTACCCTCCCCGCGGAGAAGACCTTGATGACCGCTAAATAGTCTTCGTACATGGTCATTGCTACCCTCCCTCCTGAAGAAACTCGAACAATGCGGCATCGCTGCCCTATGCAGGATACCCGATCGGTGTGACAGAATAAGTCGCAAGTACGCGGGGGCAATCCTGACTGCATCGAAAGGAGGCAACGGTTTACGTGCGATGGAGAAGCCGGAAAAGATCTGCCTGAACAATGCGAACCTCTGCCACTCCCTTGCGGAAGGAAGGGCACCCGACAGGGGAGCGTTGTGAGACGCTTCTCCTTTCCATGCTCCTTGCGGGGCAAGCTGTGTCAGTCCCTGCAAGGAAACCGGCCACCGGAATCGAATTCCCCTTCGGCTCTTCGGTTTTTTCCATTGAACTCGCCAACTTCCTAAACACCCCGGAAAAAGGCCGGCTCAAACCCTGGGAAGCCATCAATCCGTCCTGTCAAGGGTAGCCTTTTCACATGGACCACAGGGGGATTCGTACAAGAAAACTCAACCCGGCAAGAATCCAGACGCTGACACTGGCGGGAAGGAACCGGCGAAGGCCCGATTCACGCACTTTCTCCGGAAGGTACGGCACGGACGGTATTCAGGGCTCAAAAGACCGGCTGGGCGCCACCAGGGCGTCGGCCCGCCGTTCAGTATCCCCCGGCACCGCCCCCCATCCCCATCGGACAAACAAAAAAAGAGGCTGGCCTCATGCGAGCCAACCTCTCTTAAACTGGCGGAGAGATAGGGATTCGAACCCTAGGTACCGCAAGCGGTACAACAGATTTCGAGTCTGCCGCCTTCGACCTCTCGGCCATCTCTCCTTGGTGCCCGGCATTATTATAGAATAGCGGGCGAATGTCAAGCCGCAAGGTATCCATTCAGGTAAACTGGCTGAAGACTGAAGATAAACCGCTAAACCAGGAAACGGGCTGAACTTCCGAGCAATCCGGCTGTAAGGTCGGCGGGCGTTATTTCCCGTACCGCTCGGCCAAGTACGAGCTCCGCACATACGGTCCGCTCTCCACGTGCCGGAACCCCATGGAAAGGGCCTGCTCCCGGTACCGGCTGAAGACCTGGGGAGGCACGAACTCCCGCACCGGATGGTGGCGCCTGCTCGGCGCCAGGTACTGGCCGATGCTGAGATAGGCGCAGCCGGCCTCCAGAAGATCTGCCAAGGTCAGCAGGATCTCGTCTTCCTTTTCTCCCATGCCGAGCATGATCCCGGACTTGGTCACCGCGATCGGGTCCACCTCCCTGATCAGCCGGAGCACGTCCAGGGAGCGGCGGTAATCGGCCCCGGCCCGGATGTGGTACAGCCGGGGTACCGTCTCCACGTTGTGGCCGATGATGTCGGGCCTGGAGGCAACCACGCGGGTGATGCTGTCGCGTTTTCCGCCGAAATCGGGAATCAGCAGTTCCACCGCGGTGGCACGAGATGCGGCGCGGATGGCCCGCACCGTTTCGGCGAACAGGGCGGAGCCTCCGTCGGGGAGGTCGTCCCGGGTGGGGCTGGTTATGACCACGTGCCGCAGCCCCAGGAGGCGGACCGCCTCGGCCACGCGGCCCGGTTCGTCGGGGTCCGGTGGGAGGGGTTCCCTCTTGCTGACATTGCAGAAGGAGCACATGCGGGTGCAGATGGTCCCAAGGATGAGAAAGGTCGCCCGGCCGCAGCCGTAGCACTCGGTGATGTTGGGGCAGTGGGCCTCCCGGCAGACGGTATTGAGCCTGAGCCCCTCCAGCAGCCGATCCATGTCGCCGTGGGCCGCCGGGGAGATCTTCTTCTGCAGCCACTCGGGGCGGCGGGAGTGGCTCATCGCTCCTCCATCTCCAGGTTCCAGGCGTCGGCCCGGTACTTGGTTTCCAGCAGCATGGCGGACATGTGCCGCTCCCACTCGACGGGCTCCGCCAGGGTCAGTGCGATGCCGAGATTTTCCGCGAACGCCTCGGCCAGGCGGTTTTTGATCCGCTCCGGGGAATCATTGACGCCGAGGTCTTCCAGGGATGCGGCGCCGCCGGCCGCGCCGATGTCTCCGCGAAGATACGGAGCGGCTGCCGCAAGGGAATCGCGCAGGGGAATGGAGCCGTGCTGGAAGATGATCCCCCTGGTCCGGCGCTGGGCGTTCCCCCCCAGCTTGCGGCCTCCGATGGTGATGTCGTACTCCTCCTTGCCGGCGAAGCAGAGGGGGGTCTTTTCGCCCAGGCGCTGCGAGACCTGGTCCGACTCGACGGCAAAGGCGGGTTCGAGCCCCAGATTCCGGTAGGCGATAAGAAGAAAGCCGCACAGCTTCCGGTACGACTCCTTGACCCCTTCCACTCCGGAGATGTGCTCCGGGGCGCAGACGATGCTGTAGGTCAGCTCCTCGGCGTGGTAGATGCACCCGCCGCCCGTGACCCGCCGGACCACGGGCACCCCGTCCCGGGAGCAGCGATCCAGGTCGAGCACGTCGCCCGGCCGCTGGAACTTCCCCACCGAGAAGGCGGGCGGGCTCCAGCCGTAGAGGCGGAACACCGGCCGGGAGGTCTTCGGATCGAAGCAGGAGAGGAGCGCCTCGTCCAGCGCCATGTTGCCCGGGCCGTCCAGGGGGCCGGTGTCGAAGAAGCGCCATGCCGTTTTCATGATGCCTCCCCTTCCACGCCCCAGGGGCAGCAGACACTGATCTCCCGGGCCGCCCTGGTTTCGTCCAAGCGGCTGACCGGCATGGTGCGGGGGGCCTGCAGCAGGGCCTCAGGATTCGTCTGCGCCAGTTCGGCCGCCTCGATCATGGCGTCGATGAAGGCGTCCAGGGTTTCCCTCCCCTCGGTCTCGGTCGGCTCGATCATCAGGGCCTCCCTGACGATAAGGGGAAAATAGATGGTCGGGGGATGGAATCCCCGGTCGATCAGGAACTTGGCGATATCCAGGGCATGAACCCCGTTCTTCATCTGCCGGAAGGCGGAGAAAACGCATTCGTGCATGCACGGTCCGACGTCGTAGGGAAGGTCGTAGTGCCCCTTGAGCCTCGCCCGGACATAGTTGGCGTTCAGCACCGCCCGTTCGCTCACTTGGGCGAGCCCCTCCCCCCCCAGCATGGTGATGTAGGCCAGCGCCCTGACCAGTACCCCGAAGTTGCCGTAGAAGTCGGCGATCCTGCCGATGCTCACGGGTCCTCCCTCCTCCAGGGCGAAGCTCCCGTCCTCGCGGCGGACCACGCGGGGCGACGGCAGGAATGGCATCAGGTCCCGCTTCACCCCCACCGGACCGCTTCCCGGGCCTCCCCCGCCGTGGGGGGTGC
>JAAZOO010000085.1 GCA_012797715.1 Geobacteraceae bacterium
TACTTCATCACCGAGGCCTGGCTGACGAATACGCCGATGGCGCCGGCAATGAAAAAGGCCGGCACCAGGCACAGGATCACGTGCTCCTGGGCGTACCACTTGACCAGGTGAAAGGCTTCCAGGATTGCGTTATCGAAGCGCTCCGTGCCCACGGGCAGGTAGTAGCAGCCGAGAAAAACGGCCACGATAAGCGCGAGCGGTTTCCACTCGTCTCTCCAGTTCATGTACATGTCCTTTCAAAATTTTTGGGCCCTCACCTGACCCCTTCCATCGAAGGGAGGGGGACTTTTAACCTAGATTCGGCAGTTGGAGGCATCCTTCGTTCTCTCCGATTGCCGTCTTTCTGCTGCTCTACGCTCATTTCACTACAGCCGATACACTCACCCTTGGGGTTCGGACAGTATCGGCTGTGGTCGCTCAATTTCGCTAAGAGCAGCAACGAAATACGACAGAGTCGCTCTCTGCGGATACCTCCAACTGCCGGTTTTAGGTTTAATTCCCTCTCCCCTTGTGGGAGAGGGAAAGGGAGAGGGGGGAGTGGTTTTTGATCAATAATATCCAAATCAAAACGCCTGATACAGAAGATACACCCCCACCAGGGAGATGAGCGCCCCGCCGATCCGTTTCGACCATTCCGAAAAGTTTTGCACCCCCTTGGCCTTGACGAATGCCTCGACAAAACCGGTGAAGGTGCCGGCCAGGAGCATCAGCATGCAGTGGCCGATGGCATAGACGAACAGGAGCGCCGTGCCGTAGGCCACCTCCCCCTTACTCGCCACCAGGGTCAGGATCACCACCAGCACCGGCGTGGCGCAGGGTGAGGAGACGATGCCGAAGAAGAGACCAAGGAGGAAGGCGCCGAAAATGCCGCGGCGCTTGGGCTTCACCTCCACGTGGAAAGGAAGCCGAAGCTGATACAAGCCCACCATCTGCAGCCCCATGACCACCGCGACCGCACCCAGGACTACGTACCACCAGCCGCCTATCGTGCCGAACATGGTGCCGAGGAGACCGGCCGCGGCGCCGAAGGCGGTGAAGGTGATGGAAAGACCGAGGATGAAGGCAATGGAGTAGAAGAAAGCCTTCTTACGGTCTCCGTCCGCATACCCCCCCACGTAACCGACCACCAGTGGAATGGTAGCCAGGACGCAGGGGGATGCGGAGGAGATGATTCCGGCCAGAAACACCGCGCCGAAGGCGATGAGCGGATAGGCGGCGATGATCTGCTCGATGTTGTCCAGAAAGCTCATTTCACGCCCAACGCCTTGAATTCCGTGATGATCTCGGGCTTGTCCATGAAACCCATGTGCCGCTTGACCTCTTTCCCTTTGGCGTCGAAAAAGACCTGGGTCGGCATGACCATGATGCGGTACGTGCCGGCCATGTCGCGCTCCTCCTTGATATCGACGAAGATGACGTTGGCCCGGCCGCTGTATTCCGTCCGCACCGAATCCAGGATCGGCTTCATCTTTTTGCAGGGGATGCAGAAGCCTGCTCCGAAATCCACCAGGGTCGGTTTGCCGGATGCCAGCGCCTTCCTGATGATCGGTTCGGAGCCCCCGGTTTCGGCGCAGGCAAAAGTTGCGGAAAACGTAACAAAAAAGAGCATCAACAGAATCTTTTTCATTCCAGTACCTTTCCTAAGGCAATCTTTTGGCGGGTCCGCGAGTCGTCTATTCCTCACGGACCCGCGCCGTCACTTTCAAACGGTTACAGCATCACCTTGATTTCCTCGGGGGACAACAGCTTTCCGGAAGACTTCACCACCCCGTCAACCACGACCGCCGGGGTGGACATGACGCCGTAGGAGGCAATCTGCTTGATGTCCTCCACCTTGGTCACCTGGGCCTCCTTGCCGCTCTGTTTCACTGCTTCGAGGGTGTTCTCGTACAACTTCTTGCATTTCGCGCATCCGGTTCCTAGAATTTCGATTTTCATTCCATTTTCTCCTTTTCCGTTCATTGTTGAGTGTTCAAAGGTTCATACCACCTTCAACAGGTCACTCCGTCCGCTGATCTCACGCTTCAGGATTGACGATGCGAGCTCCAGAATCTCCAGCACTTCGGGATGCTTGATGCGGTACATGATCTTGACGCCGTCCTTGCGCCGGGCCAGAATGCCGCAGTTCTGCATCAGGTTCAGATGGCGCGACGTGTTGGACTGCTCTTCGGCTATGGCGGGATATATCTCGCACACGCACCGCTCGCCGTCCCGTAACAATTCAAGTATTTTCAACCGTGTGGGCTGGGCTATGGCTTTCAATATGTCGGACCGCGCAGTGAGGATTTCGTCCATGACATGCTCCTTTATTGTATGACTATATGCTCATACAATATTCGGAGTTTTGTGTCAAGGGCAGAGGTGCGTTGCGGCGCGCCGTTTCGTGAATGAATCTGAAAGGGGCTGATGGAGCCCATCAAAGGGAACGTCTTCGGCCTGATACTTTTCGCCTTGACATTCCGGGCGTTCTTTATTACGTTGTTTCACACAAAGGGGAGTAGCCACCGGCCGGGGACATGGCCGGCCCCGAGCCCGTCAAGACGGTCCCAGGACCCGGGCCGGGGACGATTGGAATCGTCGGCAAGACCTTTATCCAGGCACAGGAGCCGGGGGTAAGGGTCTTTTTTATTACCCCCGGCGATATCCACTATCGTCGGAGGTACCACGATGAATCGACTCAAGACAACCCTGCTTCTCTCACTCCTCACTGTCCTCATGGTCCTCATGGGGAGCGCCCTCGGCGGCAAGACCGGCATGGTCTTCGCCTTCTTCATGGCCTGCGCCATGAACTTCTTCTCCTACTGGTTTTCCGACAAGATTGTCCTGAAGATGTACGGCGCCCGGGAAATCGGCGCAGGTGACCACCCCGCGTTCTACGGCATGGTGCGGCGTCTCGCCGTGCAGGCCGGTCTTCCCATGCCCCGTGTCTACCTCATCCCGGAAGATTCCCCCAACGCCTTCGCCACCGGCCGCAACCCGGGCCATGCCGCGGTCGCCGCCACGGAAGGTATCCTGCGCATTCTCACACCCGAAGAGCTGGAGGGGGTGATGGCCCACGAGCTGGCCCACGTCAAAAATCGCGATATTCTTATATCGACCATTGCCGCCACCTTTGCCGGCGCCATCTCCCTGATCGGCAACATGCTCCAGTGGGGAGCCATGCTGGGAATGGGACGGGGGGACGATGAAGAGGGCGCGGGAGGGGTGGTGGGCTCCCTGCTCATGGCCATTGTCGCTCCCATGGCGGCCATGCTGATCCAGATGGCGGTCTCCCGCTCACGGGAATATCTGGCCGATGAGGGGGGAGCCCGGATCTGCGGTCGTCCCCTGGCTTTGGCCGGCGCGCTGCGTAAGCTGCAGGCAGCCTCCCAGATGATTCCCCTGCAGGAGGCCCGTCCGGCTTCGGCCCACCTCTTTATCGTCAACCCCCTGTCGGGGGGCTCTCTGGCGCGGCTTTTCTCCACCCATCCGCCGTTGGAAGAGCGCATCGCCCGCCTGGAAGCCTTGGCCCGGGGGACGCTCCGCTAGGAAAGCAGGCTCGGTCCGCTCCGCGGCCCCGTTGGAGGTTTTCATGTCGGGACGAAAGAAATTCTATCTGCTGGCCCTCGCCATTGTGGTGGTGCTCCCCGGGGTCCTGTCGCTTGTCCATCTCTATACCGACTGGCTCTTCTTCCTGGAGACCGGGTTTTCATCGGTATTTTCCACTATTCTCGGCACCAAGATAGGGGTTGGGGTGGCCGGGGGGGCGGTACTGCTGGCCTGTGCCCTGGCGAACCTCTTCATCGTCTTCCGGGCGCGCTTCCCCCTGACGGGGTTTGCCCTGCACGGGCAGAACCTCAACCAGCTCAGGTTGAGTGAGCTGCAGCGCCTGGCCAAGCCTCTGTCCATGGCGGGGGCGGCGGTGCTGGCATTCTTTGCCGGGCAGTGGGCGGCCCTGCACTGGCAGACAGTTCTCCTGTTCGCCAACAGCCTCCCCGTGGGCGTCCGGGACCCTGTCATGGACAAGGACCTGGGCTTCTACCTGTTTCACCTGCCGCTTCTGGAGGTCGTCAGAAGCTTTGCCGGATTCGTGCTGGCGTCTTCCGCGGTCCTGGTGGGAGCTGCCTACTACCTGCGGGGGGGCGTTACCCTCTCGGAACGGGGCGTTTCCGTGTCCCGGCAGGTGAAGACGCACCTTGCGGTCCTGGCCGGCTTGTTTCTGCTGGTGGTAGGCTTCGGTTTCTATCTGGAAACCTTCCGTCTGCTGCTGTCCGGGGAGGGTACGGTGCACGGAGCGGGATATGCGGACGTGAACGCCCGCATCCCCCTGCTCCAGGCACTTGTGTTCCTGACGGTTCTCGCTGCTCCGGTTCTGGTTTTCGGCGTCTGGAAGGGCCGACCGCGCGTGGCGGTTGCGGCTCCGGCTGCGGTTGCCCTGTTGTACGGTGCGGGTGTCGTCCTGTACCCTGCGTTGCTTCAGAAATTCAAGGTCGCCCCCAACGAACTGGCCCTGGAAACACCTTACCTTGCCAACAACATCAAATTCACCCGTTTCGGGTACGACCTGGACAGCGTGGAAACGATACCCTTCGATGTGACATACAACCTGTCCGCGGCGGATATCGAAGCCAACGACGCCACCATCAGGAACATCAGGCTCTGGGATCATGCCCCGCTCCTGCGCACCTACAGCCAGTTGCAGCAGATCCGCACCTACTACAAGTTCTTCGATGTGGATAACGACCGCTACACGGTGAACGGACGCTACACCCAGGTGATGCTGTCACCGCGCGAGCTCTCCTACAGCGACCTTCCCAGCAAGTCATGGATTAACGAACGGTTGATCTTCACCCACGGCAACGGCCTTGCCTTTGGTCCGGTGAGCCGCATCAGCAAGGAGGGTCTTCCCGAGTTTTTCGTCAAGGATATCCCGGCGGTCAGTCTCGCGGACATCCGGGTTGCCCGGCCGGAAATCTACTACGGAGAGATGTCCAACGACTACGTCATCGTGCGGACCAGGGTGCCTGAATTCAGCTATCCGACCGCCACGGGCAACATCAACACCACCTATGCCGGAAAGGGGGGAGTCGTCCTGGATTCGCTCCTGCGCAAGATCCTGTTCTCCGCCCGCTTCCGGACGGAAAAGATTCTCCTTTCCTCCGACATCACGGAGAAGAGCCGCATCCTCTACTACCGGTCCGTGGGTGACAGGGTTAGGACGGTTGCACCGTTTTTGCGCTACGACGGGGACCCGTACATGGTGGTTTCCGACGACGGCAGGCTGAAGTGGATTGTGGACGCCTACACCTTCACCGATCGGCTTCCCTATTCCAAGCCGCTCCAGGGGGGCATCAACTACCTGCGGAACTCGGTGAAGGTGGTGGTTGACGCCTACGACGGTTCCCTGGATTTTTACCTGAACGATCCCGGCGACATACTGGCAAAGGTCTACGGAAGGGCGTTTCCGGAACTTTTCAAGCCCCTTTCGGCCATGCCCGGCGACCTGCGCGGGCATATCCGCTACCCGCACCAGTTTCTGCGGACGCAGGCCGCCATGTACTCGGCGTACCACATGACCGATCCCAAGGTTTTCTATAACAAGGAGAATCTCTGGGAGGTCCCGGCTGTGGGCGATCAGCCCATGGAGCCCTATTACACCGTGATGAAGCTTCCCGGCGAGGAAAAGGAGGAGTACATCCTTCTGCTCCCCTTCACCCCTTCCAAGAGGGACAACCTGGCGGCCTGGCTCACCGCCCGCTGCGACGGGGCCAACTACGGCAAGCTGCGCGCCTACACCTTCCCCAGGGACCGGCTGATCTACGGCCCGAAGCAGGTGGACGCCCGCATCAATCAGGATTCTTACATTTCCCAGCAACTCACCCTGTGGAACCAGCGCGGCTCCCAGGTGATTCGGGGAAGCATGCTCGTCATCCCCATTGAAAAGTCGCTCCTGTACGTGCAGCCGCTCTATCTGGCTGCAGCCGACAAGTCGGGCCTTCCCGAGCTGCGCCGGGTGATCGTCGCCTATGGCGACGAGGTGGTTATGGAGGAGAACCTGGATCTGGCCCTGCAGCGCATATTCGGCAGCCGGAAACCGAAGGCGGCCGAGCCCGCAGTTTTCCGGCCCGCGGGTGAGAATGACGTACGGGTGTCGCCGCTGGCGCGGGAAGCCATGGAGGCCTTCGACAGGGCCGTCAGCCTGCAGCGGCAGGGAGACTGGGCAGGCTACGGCGAAGAGCTGCGCAAGCTGCGTGACATCCTGCAGAGGATGGCAAAGTAGCGTGGCAGTTAAAACAGCAAACCGTTTTCGATTCCGGAAACCGTTCCCGTCGGGGACACCTTCCCCCTGTTTCCCGCCGATTCTTCATCCGGGCGGTTTTCGGCTTTTTCCTCATCCCCGGCCCTGACAAGGCCGGGCTATTCCATCCCGAACGGAAGCGCGAACCTTCCGGAAAGTGAGGTGCCCCATGAAACCGAGCAAAAGCGCACGCAGGCTTGCGGATGTGATCCATGCAGCCATCGAGGATCACAGAATCACCAACGCCGAATACGAGGAAATCCTCCATATCGCCAATGAGGACGGCATTATCGACCCCGAGGAGAGGGCGCTGCTCAGTCAGCTCCAGGAAATGATCGCCGACAAGACGGTCAAACGGGTAGCGGAATAGTTGGCCGCAATGGGAATGCATGGGGAAGCGGCGGCATCCATCCGAAAGACGGCGGGTGGGGTCGTCCGGAGACAACGAAGGATGGCTTCACCTGCCGAAGCGGGGTTCCTAGGTTTCTGCATGCTCGGGGCGCTTTTCCTGCCGGCCTGTTCCGCTCCTCACGGGACGCTTCGCGAGCCGTACCCTCAGGCAGTGCCGGCGGGCCCCCCGGCCCCTTCGTCGCCTGCGGCGGTTTCTCCGTCTGCTCCGCCGGCGAGCGGTCCCGCTGTTTCTTTCTCCTCCCTGCGTCCGGCGCGATGGGACGAACTCCCCGGCTGGAGCGATGACGACGTGACGGAAGCATGGACGCCCTGGCTCAGGTCGTGCGCGGCCCTTTCCAAGAGGCCCGGATGGGAAGAGGTGTGCGAGAGGTCGCGGCATGTCGACGGCGGCGACCGCCGGGCCGTCATGGAATTTTTCACCGCCAACTTCCGGCCGTATCAGGTGGTGAACCCCAACGAAACAGCGGAGGGGCTGGTTACGGGATACTATGAACCGATACTCCGCGGCGACCTGGTCCGGACCGAGCGCGCCCGGTACCCCGTGTACGGGGTGCCGCCGGATCTGGTGCGGGTTGACCTGTCGTCGCTCTACCCCGAATTGAAGCACATGCCGTTGCGGGGGAGGGTGGTGGACAACCGCGTGGTTCCCTACTACAGTCGAGCGGAGATCACCGATACGGCCGGAGTCTTCACGGGTCGACCCATCGCCTGGGTGGAAGACCCGGTGGATCTCCTGCACCTGCAGATTCAGGGCTCCGGCCGCATCCAACTCCCCACGGGGGAACAGGTGCGCATCGGCTATGCCGACCAGAACGGCCACCCGTTCCGTTCGGTGGCGCGGATTCTGATCGAGCGGGGGGAGTTGATCGCCGGCGAAGCCTCTCTATACGGACTGCGGGAGTGGGGGAGAAAGAACCCCGAAAAGCTGACGGCGGTCCTCAACGAGAATCCCAGCTATGTTTTCTTCCGCCGTCTCCCCGACACACTCTCCGGGCCGCTGGGCGCCCTGGGAGTCCCTCTTACGGAGTGCCGTTCCATTGCCGTTGACCCCCGCCATATTCCGCTGGGTGCGCCGGTTTTTCTCTCCACTACGTGGCCCCTGTCGGACCGTCCCTTGAACCGTCTCATGATGGCGCAGGATACGGGCGGGGCCATTCGCGGGGCGGTGCGGGTCGATTATTTCTGGGGCCTTGGCGACGAAGCCGGTTCCCGGGCCCTGCGCATGAAGCAGAAGGGGAAAAAGTGGGTGCTCCTGCCCGTCGGCCTCACTCCGGAGGTATCGGCCGGGACACGGTGATTCCAGAAAAAGCGCCCTGCGCTTTTCAATGAACCTAAAACCGGCAGTTGGAGGTATCCGCAGAGAGCGACTCTGTCGTATTTCGTTGCTGCTCTTAGCGAAATGGAGCGGCCACAGCCGATACTGTCCGAACCCCAAGGGTGAGTGTATCGGCTGTAGTGAAATGAGCTTAGA
>JAAZOO010000086.1 GCA_012797715.1 Geobacteraceae bacterium
CCTCCCCGAGATCCAGAGAGTGGGATTCATGGCAGACTCGGTCCGCATCCCCACCAACACGGTCTCCCTGATCATCCTCAACATGACCTTCCACACCCCCCTGGATGATGCGGGAGAACCGGTAATAACGCATCTGCTCCTCAACGATATCTACCGGAAAGCCGCGGAGGGGAGCCAGAAGGGGCTCCTCGTCTATACCGACCGCCAGAACGTTTCCTCCGACCTCATCGGAGTTCCTGCCGCTGTGGTCATCGAAGGGCACGAAAGCCACACCCGCACCGGATTCATCAACCTGCCGCCGGAAACCCTGGAAAGCCTCGGCCTCCCCTCGGACGCCGAGGTGCAGATTCCCGTCACCCATGCGAAACTGTTCGGCTGGTACGACAATGAGTACGGAAGCTACGTGAACTGCCTCGGTGAATTGACAAACTATATCGCCAACAACATGGGGTAGGCCGCGAGGCGGGCGCCAATCACGCGAAAAGGCCTTGCGGCGAAGCCGCAAGGCCTTTTCCTCTTTTGCCTCCGAAGCGCCAGGGCACTCCCCTACCCCGCCTGCACCTCGATTCTCCGGGGTTTTGCCGCCTCAGCCTTGAAAAGGCGCAGGGTCAGGACGCCGTTTGCATACTCCGCGGCAGTCTTGTCCTGATCGATGACCTCCGGGAGCTGAAACTGCCGGTAGTAGCTCATCAACTCGAACTCCCGATAGATATCGTTGCGGCGCACCTCTGTGGTCGCCTTCCCCTGGATTGTCAGGATCCCCTTGTCGATGCCGATATCCAGGCCGTCCTTTCCCACACCGGGAAGGTCCGCGGTGATGGTGAGCCCTGCTTCCGTTTCAACGATATCCACCGCCGGCCGCAGGTACCGTTCCGTGGAACGGGTGTCCTCCCGTCTCTCGGGAGTGCGGTTTTCAACGGAGTTGGTTATGCTCGTGTCAGCCATGATGCGATTCCTCCTCTCGTAGTTCAACGTTTTGTATCCCCCGTACCCTGTCAGGATACACCGACCGTAATCTTCTTCGGTTTCGCCCCTTCCGCCTTGGGAAGGACAACGGTGAGCACCCCGTCCCTGCACTGGGCGGAAACCTTCCCGCTGTCGATTTCCGCGGGCAGTTCTATCGTCCTGCTGAACCTCCCCGCACCCCGTTCGTTCCGGTGCCATACATGCGCCTTCTCCGTCTGCACTCCCTTTCTCTCTCCCGCCAGGGTCAGCGTATTCCGCAGCACCGAAATCTCCATTTCCTTCGGGTCGATTCCCGGCACAAGCGCTTCCACGTACACGGCGGACTCATCCTCGCCGATATTCACGAGAGGAAATCTCCGCGTGCCGCCGGTCAGAAACTGCGGCGTGAGAACCCTCCCCAGACCGACACCCCGGAAGGCCTCGTCTATTTCCCTCCTCAGACTGTCCAACTCCCTGAACATATCCCAGTTTGCCATGACATCCGCCTCCTCGTTGAAGAATCTGCTGCTTTCGCTGGAAAGATAATATGGATTTCCGCCCAGTCAAGGGTGGTCACGAAAGAAGCGCATCCCGCAGTCCCCCACGGAAAGGTGTTGACACAACCCGTTACCCTGGTACCATGGTCCCTCCGCACCTGACGGGCCGGACGGCAGCCGAGCTTCTCCTGTCCCGCGCAATCCGTCATGAAAATCCGAAACGGCCCCGGAATCATCCTAAAACCGGCAGTTGGAGGTATCCGCAGAGAGCGACTCTGTCGTATTTCGTTGCTGCTCTTAGCGAAATGGAGCGGCCACAGCCGATACTGTCCGAACCCCAAGGGTGAGTGTATCGGCTGTAGTGAAATGAGCTTAGA
>JAAZOO010000087.1 GCA_012797715.1 Geobacteraceae bacterium
ACCGAAAATGCGGATCTTTGCCTTCCCCTTCCACTTCCTCCATAGGATGCGGAGCTGGGTATAGTCCAGTTCATGGGCCAGGAAGCCGAGGGCCTTCTCGGGATGGAAATCGGTGTAGCCGAGACGGTACGGCGCAGCGCTGTACGTGCCCACGAACAGGGGGAGAAAATGTTCTGTAATCTTGATGACCAGGTCCCCTGCATACTTTTCGTGGCCGAGGTGGAATCCCGACCCTGCGGCTGCCATGGCTGCGGTAAGCCTCCTGCTGCCCAGGCTGACATGGGTGCCGTTGTTGGCGAGACTCACGTTGGATGTGGAGGGAAGGACCACCAGGTTATTCACGATGATGCCCGCCTGCTTCAGCTTTGCCACCGCATTGAGCTGGCTCCTGCTGAGCACCTTGTGGCAGAGGCGCATATAGCGGTACTTCTCTTCTCCCCGGTCCCACCCGGAAAGGCAGGGGCTCATGAAAAGGTCGCGATAGAAGGAGTCGGAGATGAGCTCGTTCAGGGCTTTCTGCCGCAGGTGAGGATGGGGAGAGAAGTAGATCACGGCATTCTGGCCGCTCTCCCTGAGTCCGAAGTCACGGTTGGCGTACATCACCAGCAGCTGGGTCAGCAGCATCCGCTTGGAGGTCTCCCGCGCCGCGGCGAGCCCCATGCCCGAAGAAGGGGAGAGCGGAACCACGTGGAAGGAAAAGGTCTCGGGCGAGGTATTGTCGTTCAGGTAGTGATCCATAAGGCGCATTCCGGTGGACCTGAGCAGAAACGGCAGGTCCCTGCTGCGGCCGATGAATTGCGCCATGGCCAGCTTCACCAGGTAGCTCACCGGAACCCGCGCCATCTCGCGGCCGTCCGGTGCGGTGAACAGGAACCGCCCCACATCCGACCGCCGTTCCCCGCAGGAGGACGACTTGTCCGCCATCAGATCCCCCTCGAAGGTGCGGGCGGCGTACTCGCACAGCACGCTCCGCTCGAACCGCACCCAGCTGTTCTCCCAGACGCCGTCGCTATTGCCGTTGAGTATCCTCTCCAGGGCACTTACGGATCCGCGGGGCAGGTCCCCGGTGGCGGTGCGCCGGACCACATTGGAATAGTAGTTGGACGATTCGATGGTGAGCGGCAGGTCAACGGCGCTCCTTTCGCCGGCGACCGCGACCTGGAGCTCGGTTTCGGTGCCTGCGGTCGTATCGTGTACCGAAAAGGGGAGGCGTTCCAGGACAACCCTGCCGGAGGCGTCGAGAATTTCGAGGAAATCGAGGGCTTCCCGGAGCAGATGGGGACCGGGAAGCCCGCTGACGGCGGGGAGGGGGCTGAGCGCTCTCCTCATACCCGTCCCGGAGAGGAAAGCACGGCAGACGGCCCGCTCTCCCCCAGACCGATGCGGTGAGTCCTGCCGCACGCGCAGGACCTCCTCACGGCCCCTTCCCAGTAGGGGAAGACGTAGTCGGGGAAACGGTGTCCGGCACCGCACTCGCAGGTATAGGTGTTGTACATGTCGAAGGTTTGCTTTTTTTCTCTTTTCAGTACCATCCGAATGCTCGCTTTCTGTTTCGGGTTGCGGGGCACAGCTCTGTCCCCGCTCTGTTTCAAGGGGAAACTCACCAGGAAGCCAGCCGGGATGTACGATCTTCCTGCTGCGTACTGCACTCTTTTCCGTCCTTTTTCAGGATTTCGCACTCACGTACGTGACGGTCGTAACGGCCGGGAAAAACCGTCCTGTAACCGCACTTGCATCTGAACTCAACCAGCATCTTTTCTCTCCTTGGCCCATGCGCTGAATCGGTCGTTCGGCAGCATCGTTTTTTCTCTGCCGACAGTATCGGGCATCTTTATGACAACCGCTTGTCAAAAGGACAAAGAGTATGAAAAACCGACCGGGAACCGGCGCACGATTCCATGGTGGACCGTGGTGAGGAGGAGAAGAAACAGGGTGAAAGGTCAGAAAGGCTGGAAGATGGGGAGAATCAACCTAAAACCGGCAGTTGGAGGTATCCGCAGAGAGCGACTCTGTCGTATTTCGTTGCTGCTCTTAGCGAAATTGAGCGGCCACAGCCGATACTGTCCGAACCCCAAGGGTGAGTGTATCGGCTGTAGTGAAATGAGCTTAGA
>JAAZOO010000088.1 GCA_012797715.1 Geobacteraceae bacterium
GTGTAAGGTAGCAGAACCAGCGTCGCCTGACGGCTCCGACGGAAGGGTGGCCGCCTTCATCGTAACAGGTGGCCGGATTGCCCCGGAACAGGTGGCCGCTTTGGATCATAATACGTGGCCGACTTCATCGGAATACGCACAAGGGCCTCTTCGCAACGCTCCAGCTCATTCTTGGGCGGTTCCGCGCTTTCCCCCGCGGCCATTTGCTTTGACAGCGCAACAGGGAATCCTTTATTATTAAGACACGCGAGAGTGGCGGAACTGGCGGGCGTACTGAACTTAGAACCCAGGAAAGGTCATTGTCATTGAGACTGCTTCTGGTCTGGAACCTGCCGGAAATGGAACGGCATGTCACAGAGCTGCCGTGCTCGTTCGCAGATGCCTGATCTCTACGCCGAGCCAGAAAATCAACACTATGCGGTGCAGTGTCTTTGAGGGGGTTCCGCCGGATTCATCTCAGACCAACCCTGTCGAGTGCTTCTGCAATATCAAATCCCACCAGCTTGCCGCCCTTCCTGAAAGACATGCCGGGTGGTATCCTGATTACCTTTCCGGTTTTGCTCTGGACATCGGAGGTCCTGATCGCAACCCAAGACCCATCCGGCTGCCTCTGGAAATCTTCAACGCTGATATTAGTAATCTCATCCATGGCAGATCCTCTCTACTCGGTATGCCGGCACAAATGGCGCGCATCACTCCCCTCGTCCACGGAGGGTGAACATGAAGCCTGCGTTCCACCCGGCACGGATGCACGACGCGGTTCAACTGCCGATAGGCGTCAAAAGATCGCCTTCGCAGTGAACCGCGATGGGTGCATCTCGATACGTCATCGAATCCTGGTCCCGGTTACTTCCTTTCCCGCCCAGGCCCTCTCTATCCAAGAATACCAGGGTTCATGGCCCTACCCTCTCCAACACCGGATTGGCTGAAGATGGCGAAGGGCGCGAGACGACGGTCTTCTCAGCAGCTCCGACAGTTCCCGTGTTATCGCTGAAAGAAATGCCCTGCTACTTCTTCTTTACAACCTCCTTCGCGTAGAGATCATCGGACTTGAGATAACGGATTGTGACTGCATCACCCTCATTGATGTCTTTCAATGATGCCAGCTTGCCCTTTATCCGGATCTTTGTGTTCTGGTTGACTATTGTCCCCACATCCGTGCCCGCCGGGGTGGCAATAGTGATCGCCTTCCCTTCAGGATCAATGGAGATCACCCTGCCATGAGCCGTTCGCATTGTTCCCGTTTCTTCCGCGGCCAGCAGGCCAATTGTCAGAAACGATGTCATCACAAACATCGCCAGAAACATGGTGGATCGTTTCATGGGCAACCTCCCTTGCGTGTATTTTTGAGTCTTCGATGATCAGCTTCGCACCATTGATCTCAAATGAAGTTTTTTCAGTATCTTCTCAGGAATACTCATAAGTGATCTCTTGATGAACTTCTTTGGTGGTCTCGACCGAACCCTTTTTTGACGACCGAATGCCCTTGACTGTTCCATGATCGCCTCCTCTCTGAAGATACATGGCCTCTGGTGCCGTACCTGACGGCTGGACGGAACGGCGACACCAGCGGCCTGGAACGCCCGCACTCCTGTCTTCCTGGAAGTTGTGAACAACGTACTGTCGAGGTTTCGCATTTCTACTACAGTATGGCAAACGCCCTTTCTGTCACCATCGGGGATTCCCGCCTTCTCCTTTATCCAGCTCCTCCATCGCTCACCCTTGTTTTTGTCTCTTCGCAACACAACAGCAAGGAACTGGCCGACACTAACCGAAGATACGTATATGGAAGGCGAAACAACCGATCATTGCATTCAAATCCTTCGCGCTTACACAAGACTTACAAAATATAA
>JAAZOO010000089.1 GCA_012797715.1 Geobacteraceae bacterium
GAGGTGCGCGACCCCAATTTCTTCGTCAACACCAAGGGGATCACGGCCCGCACCGAAACCGAGGTGACCGCCATCGACCGCGCGCGCAAGGTCGTCCAGTGCCGCGACCTGAAGAGCGGCGCGGTGGACGAGGTCCCCTACGACAAGCTGATCATCGCCACCGGCGCCAAGGCCCGCAAACCGCCGGTTCCGGGCATCGACCTGGAAGGGGTGACCACCCTCCAGTCCATGCGCGACGCCGATTTCCTGCGCAAGATCCGCGACGAGGGGACCATCAAAAAGGCGGTAGTCATCGGCGGCGGGCTGATCGGCATCGAAACCTGCGAGGCGCTCCAGCTGTCCGGCATCGACATCACGGTCATCGAGATGCTCCCCCAGATCCTGGTGTTCCTGGACTGGGAACTGGCTGAGCTGCTGGAGAATCATGTGCGCAGCAAGGCGGCCAACGTCATCACCGACGTCAAGCTGGCCGGGTTCATCGGCGAAAACGGCAGGCTCAAGGCGGTCCGGCTGGAGAACGGCACCGAGCTCCCCTGCGAGCTGGCGGTGCTGGCCATCGGGGTCATCCCCAACATCGACCTGGCCCAGGCGGCCGGGCTGGAAATCGGCGCCACCGGCGGCATCTTGGTGGACGAGTACATGCAGACCACCGATCCGGAAATCTACGCGGTGGGCGACTGCGTGGAGCTGGTCCATCGCATCACCGGCAAGAAGACCCGAGCCCCCTTCGGCGACCTGGCCAACCTGGAAGGACGGGTGGCGGGTGAAAATGCCGTGCTCGGCAACAGCGTCACCTTCCCCGGCACCTTCCACACCGGCATCTGCAAGGTCTTCGACTTCAGCGCCGGGTCAACCGGGCTCTCCGAAAGCAGGGCGAGGCAGGAGGGGTACAATGTCGTCACGGTCATCAACGCCAGCCTGGACAAGCCGGGATTCATGGGCGCCAAGCTCCTCATCTCCAAGATGGTGGCCGACGCCGACACCGGCAGGATCCTCGGCGTCCAGTGCGTGGGCCCGGGCGACGTGGCCAAGCAGATCGCCACAGCGGCCATGGCGCTCCACGGAAGACTCACGGTGGCCGACGCGGTCAACGCCGACCTCCCCTACGCGCCCCCCTTCTCCCTGGCCATCGACCACTTCATCGCCACCGCCCACCTCATGGAAAACAAGCTCAAGGGGCGCTTGAAGGGGATCGGCCCGGTGGAGCTCAGGGAAAAGCTGGACCGGGGCGAGAAGCCGTATCTGCTGGACGTGCGCACCCCCGACGAGTTCGACGCCATGCGGCTCGGCATCGGCGAGACGCTGATCCCCATCGGTGACCTGAGGCACCGGCTGAATGACCTGCCCCAGGACAAGGAGCGGGAGATCGTCTGCTGGTGCAAGATCTCCCTGCGGGGATACGAGGCAGCCATCGTGCTGGAGGCAGCCGGGTGGAAAAACGTGAAGGTTCTGGAGGGCGGTGTCATGGCCTGGCCGTACCGGCGGGAGAAGTAAGCCCTTTCCACCTTTTCAGCACTCTTTCCTAAAAAAAAGCCCCTGACAGCATCTTCTACTGTCAGGGGCTTTGGGTCGCAGGATGCGCCGGGATCAAACCATGCCGTCGCGGACGGGAAGAATAATAATGTTCCGATTCCGTGATACGTTCTCATTTTCCCCCGCGGAAGAAATCCCTGATGCTCCGTCCCAGGTTCCGAAACCAGTCGGCAAGTGCGCTGCCCGCCTTCTTCGACTCCCGTGCCGTGTCTCTTCCCACGTCCCTGAATCCCCGGCCGACCTCTTTGCCGCCCTCCCTCAAGGTTCGGCCTATCTCCCTGCCGCCCTCCCTGAAGGCGCGGCCTGTCTCCTTCCCTGCCTTTCCCAGAGCCTCGCCGGTCTCTTTTCCCATCTGCCTGATGCGCTGCCCCGCATCCCTGCCGCTTTCTTTCGCCGTATCCTCCGCCGATGCGGAGAAAGCGGCAAAAAGCACTGCCAGGATTACGGCGGCTGCTCGAACCGTCATGGAATACTCCTACTTTCCTACCTTTTCCTTCACCGCCTTGCCGGCACTTTCCAGTTCCTGCGCCGCCTTCTCCGTGCCGCTCTTCACTTTTTCATCAACCTTCTTGTCAATCTTCTCAGCGGTGTCCTTGAGCTTTCCGGCAGCCTCATCCAGCTTCTTCTCCGCCTTCTCCGCAGCCTCTTTGGCAGCGCTTCCCGCCTTCTCCACGGCCTGGTCAACCTTCTTGCCCGCTTCCTCGGCCGGGCCCTCCTTCTTCTGGCAACCCACAGGACCGAGCGCCAGGAGCGCTACCGAAAGAACAACAATCAACGTACGCATACACCCTCCTTTTCCGCCTGAAGTATTGACCGCTGAACGGATTCCCGCACGCTGTCCTCCGTTGCATGTCTGAAACAATACCGTCATTCCCCAAGAATGTAAAGAAAGCGATTATCGACACCAGGCTCCGGTTCTTCCCTCGGAAGGCCCCACTTTCCTCACCATGGCGCCCATTCATGAGGGATCCGAACACAGATGAATCCCGTGATTTTCGTTATTGCGACGTACAAGGGAAGGCGGAATTTCCATCCCCCACAAGACATCCTGATACCCGCATTCGCGGCATGGCAACGGTATTTCCAACACGTCAATCACCACGGAAACGTCACCAAAGGGTGAGCGGGAGGCACCATGAAAGGAAAAATCTGATATTCTTTCCTTGACTATATCGTGGAGAGGAGGCGCACCATGGACGGACCTGAATCGAAGCGCACGGAATGCCGGGAGGATGACAGTGGAAAGACCCTGGATGTGGCCGAGATATCTTCCACCCTACCCTACTACTGCAGCTGGTATCGCCTCATATTTTCCCGGAAGGGACCTGTCGGGGATGACAAGAATCGTGCGGCCGAGAAGGGGATGTGACGGCCAAGAATCGACAGGGAATGTTTGTACTGCTGTTTCCATCAGGAATCGTTTTATCCTGCCGCCCGGCTGGTCTTCGTGGTTCCACGAGAGACACTCTGATCTTTTCAAATTTCCATGTACGGGTAAAGCGAAAGACTGTCTCAAATTTACGAACGAGAGTCTCGACATTCTCTCCCTTCACCTTTTTTCCGGAGAGGGGAATTTCTTTCACATCCCTTCCGAAAAACGAAAGGTAGCCATACCGCCCATCGGGAAAATCGTTACAGATGATGAGCCAGATTCGCCCCCCCTTCCGTTCTCCCAGTGAAGAAAGGGGAGAGTCACTACCCATTTCCGCAGCGGACAGCATCGGATGTCTCATCCGGGCAAACGAGGGCCGTGCCATCGCAACAGGATTCCGCTGGCCCGACAGCATTTGGCAATAGTACTGGAAAGGAACCGCTTGGTAATCCCGGTAGGGTATCACCACATCATCAGCTCGTGCCGACGTGAGCAAGAAACGGGTTGCGGATCTCCAGTCAGCGCCGGTGACGACGCCATACGAGGTATAAACAGAGTTTATCGAGATACCAATAGCCACGGCAGTCCCTAGTGCATGCCGAAATCGAGGACGCGCCCCGGCCAAACCAAACGCGGAAATCAATAGGAAGGGAGGGAGGCAGATGATGAAATACCGAGAAACGAAAAGCGGCTTGGCCAAGGAAATCAGCATGACGCTGCCTATGGGAAGAAAGAGCCAGAGAAGGAGAAATGCATACCTCCATGTCAGCGGGGAAGCTGCCGATTCTCTGGATATCAGGAACATTCGGGCCATGCCAAGCGGGAAAATGATCACGTAGAGGGCAACGGCAATCAAATCAACAAGACCGGAGAAGGCGAAAAACAGGCCGGGAAGACTCAGGAGATTCATCGGAGCGATCCAGTCCACCTGCCCCGTGTCCCGCCCCACTATGAACAACAACAAAGGTACGACAGAAAGCCCTATCAAAGAGAAACTCACACCCAAAGAGCGCCAGTTGATATCATTACGTTTTATAAAGAGGATTGACGTTCCGTGACAAAGAGGGACAAGCAAGGCAAAAAAATGGGCATATGCAGCCAGTGCGCTTATCGTCACGTACATGGCCCATTTCTTCTTTGTGGGATTTTCAAGGCAGGTCAGGAACAAATAGGAGGAGGCGCTGACGAGAAAAAGAAGGAGGCCATAGGATCGCGCCTCCTGTGCATACCTGATGAAAAAGGCGTTCGCCGCGAGGAGCCATGCAGCGGTTACGCCGACACGCACGGTAAATATCCGTTTGCCAATCAGATAGATGACGGGAACTGTTGCGACGCTGCATACTGCTGAAAAGAGCCTGACAGCAAATTCATTCGTACCCAGCGCCATCCAGAATTTAAGCAGGAAATAATAGAAGGCCATATTCGCTTCCTGCTGGGACAGAGCTCCCCAAAAGCGCGAAAAATCAAGAGAAGCAATGCGTATGCTTTCCGCCTCATCATACCATATGCTTCTGGCCCCCAGATTGTTCAGAGAGAGAAACGCCGCAACCAGAACCGCTCCGATCAACAAGATACCAACACGACTCCGGTCATGGGGCGGATTGGTAACCGTTGATGACCCACACATGGGAACCTCCCGCATTTTCCATCAGTATCACATCAGGTTTCGCCAGGAGAGGCGTCGGGCACCAGCAGGCGGACATCCGGTGCTTCTCGGAAACGCTCCAGCACTCTCCTCCCCGTATTTCACCCAATCGTGCACCTTCAGCAGGACACTTCCTGCCCGTTCAGTTGGTCAGTGACTGGATGGGCGCCGGGATCCTGCCGCCGCGGGCGATGAATGTTTCGGAGCTGAAGGTGTGCACCGGCATCACCGGTGCGCTGCCCAGCAACCCGCCGAACTCCACGATATCTCCTACCGCTTTTCCCGGCGCAGGTATAATGCGCACCGCCGTGGTCTTCTTGTTGATCATGCCGATGGCCATCTCGTCGGCGATAATGGCCGAAATGGTGGCGGCCGATGTATCGCCGGGCACGGCTATCATGTCCAGGCCCACGGAACAGACGCAGGTCATTGCCTCCAGCTTGTCCAGGGACAGAGAACCCCGCTGCACGGCCCGGATCATCCCTTCGTCCTAGCTCACCGGGATGAATGCCCCGCTCAGACCGCCAACCGAAGAGGAAGCCATGGCGCCCCCCTTCTTGACGGCGTCGTTGAGGAGGGCCAGGGCTGCAGTTGTGCCATGGGTTCCGCAGCTTTCGAGACCCATGGCCTCCAGGATGGCGGCCACGCTGTCGCCCACGGCCGGGGTCGGTGCAAGGGACAGGTCGAGAACGCCGAACTGGGCATTGAGGCTGCGCGCCACCTCCCTCCCCACCATTTCCCCCATGCGGGTTATCTTGAAGGCAGTTTTCTTGATGCATTCCGCAATATCGCCAAGGGTGGGGTTGTGAAGCGCACGCACCGCGGCGTTTACGACGCCCGGACCGCTGACGCCCACATTGATTACGCAATCCGGCTCTCCGACGCCGTGGAAGGCGCCGGCCATAAAGGGATTGTCCTCGGGTGCATTGGCGAACACTACCAGCTTGGCGCATCCGATACCGCCGCGCTCACCGGTCAATTCCGCGGTCTCCTTGATAATACCCCCCATCAAGGCCACTGCGTCCATGTTGATGCCTGCCTTGGTGGTGGCCACATTGATCGAGGAGCAGACCTTGTTCGTCGTCGCCATTGCCCGGGGAATGGAGGTGATGAGCTTGCGGTCTCCGGGCGTTATTCCTTTCTGCACCAAGGCGCTGAAGCCGCCGATAAAGTCGATTCCTGCATCATGGGCGGCCCGGTCCAGGGTCTCTGCCACGGAAACCAGGTCGTCGGCCCGGCAGCTTTCGGCCACGATGGCGATGGGGGTGACGGAAATGCGCTTGTTGATGATGGGGATACCGTACAGTCCCTGGATCCCGTCAGTGGTCCTGACCAGGTTTTCAGCGCAGGAAAGGATGCGGTCATAGACCTGTTCATTGAACACCTTGATATCGGGATGACTGCATCCGCGCAGGTTGATGCCCATGGTGACCGTCCTGATATCCAGGTGTTCGGTGGTCACCATTTTGATGGTTTCGAGAATCTCCTCAGGATGTAAAGGCATTTCCGGGCCCCCTCAGATCCGGTGCATGAAGCGGAACACGTCTTCATGCTGTACGATGACCTGCACGCCCAGTTCCTTGCCGATAGCGGACATGGCCGCCTGGAACGCGGCAAGGTCGAAATTCTCCGACTTGACCTCTGCCAGCATGATCATGGTGAACAGATCGGTCATGATTGTCTGCCTGATATCCGCGATATTGACATTATGTTCGGCCATGACGCGGCTGATGCCCGCCACAATACCTACCCGGTCCAAACCGATGACCGTAATGACGAAACGGCTTGATGACATGTGTTTTCCTTTTTGGAGTGATAGTAAGAAACGATGGGAAACGGCCGAAACCGCACTGTCCGTTTCCGGAAGCCGGAGCATACCATAATCGCAAGCTCTTTCACAAGCCGCAGCTCCTCAAAGGCGCGAAAGTCAAGGGCAACGATACATTCAAGGCACGATTCGTTTTTCAATTTCCCGGCGACTCCCTGCAATGCTGTAGATATGTCTTCAAAATTATTTACCCTGCCGTATCCTTCTGGCGCAATGTATCCGTAATTGAAATCCTCAAGATGGAACTGGCAGCCAAATGCCTTGACAGGCCGCAGGGGATCAGAGGGAAGGCCGTGCACTCTTCTGAACAGAGCGCCTCGCTGCAGTTCAACCAGGAAACGGTATACCCCTTTGGGGAAGGTATTTCGGAAATACGGATTGGAGACGGACGGGTTGTCACGGTACGTTTCATCCAACGCCGCAACGAAGTGTTCAACTTGCTGGTGGGTGGCGACAAAGACAGCCCGTCTCGGACTATCAGGTAAGGGATCCGTCTGGCACCGGACAAATGTCTCTTAAAGAGGCTGATGGCGAGGCACCATTCGTCGCCACGGGTATCGGCGACAGTGCGCGATTATAGGATGGCACAGAGTGCCCGCGATGGGGGCCACTCCCGTAACGTCTGCACAAGGCACTTTCAGGAGAGCGAATGCCTGGTTTCTCTACGATTCTCAAAATCGTTTCAGTACCCTACCCTGTACTGCACGCAGAAGAAAGACTCTGAAACGTGGGAATGCCGGTCTTTTCCGTTCGTGGATGAGTCCGGTTCCCTTATAGTGATTCGGCGATTTTCTCACCTACCTGCATGCCGCAGGCCGTAACCATAGGCATCCCGCCACCGGGGTTGATGCTGCCGCCGGTAAAATAGAGATTGTTGTAACGGGCGCTTTTTTTCGATGCCTTGAAAGCTAGGTTTCTCCAGCGGTCGGACACCACGCCGTAGATTGCGCCCCTGTTCGAGTAGTAGTTCCTTTCGATGTCCGGTGGTGTCCAGGTTTCCTCCACCACGATGTTGCTGCGGAGATCGGTCAAACCCATCCGCTCGCATTTTTCCAGCACCAGCTCCCGCAGTTGCACATACTCATGGGCTGTGACCGGGTTTTGCGGGTTGACAGTGGGGATATGCGGCAGCAGCTTCAGGTTGTCGCAGCCGTCAGGCGCAACGGAAGGGTCGGTGCGCGTAGGGGCCACAAGGTAGATGGTCGGATCCTTCGGCAGGCAGTGCCGGTCAAAAACGTCCCGGAAATGCTCCCTGGAATTTTTGGAAAAGAAGAAATTGTGATGGGCCAGTTGCGGATAGACCTTTTTCACCCCCAAATGAATTACCAGCCCTGAGCAGGCAGGTTCCAGCCTTCTCCGTGTCCAACGGCCAAGAGACGTTTTCAGCAGCCTTTCGTGGGCGGGGATGAATTCCATGTTGGATATGACGAAATCCGCCTTTACCTGTTCTCCATCGGCCAGAGTGATACTGGTCACGGCACTCCCGTCGGTATCGATTGATATCACCTCCCGATTCAGATGCAGCTCGGCGGACAGCTCTTCCAGGGCCTTTTTCAACCCCTCGGCCAGGCGATACATCCCTCCCTCCACATACCATAACCCGTAGCAGTACTGAACCCAAGGCATCAAGTTGATAACTCCCGGTGCATTGAAGGGGGAGGAACCGATGTATTTTGCAAAGTAGTCGAAAATGTCCCGCAGCTTTGGATGGGTGAAATAGGAAGAGACACCCCGATGCATGGAGCGAAGCAGGTCCAGGCCGGTGAGACCGTTTCCCCACAGGTCGAGGATGATTTCCATCGGGCTGTCGAACCCACGCAGATAGTTGCGGTCGGAGAGCTCATACTGACGCCGGGCATAGGCCATAAACCGGTCGAACTGAGCCGGCGCTTCGGTATCGACAGCTGCCAGGAGCGTTTTTTGCCGTTCCAGGTCGGCCACCAGGTCAATGCAGGCTCCGTCCTCGAAAAAGTTTCGCCAGTGGGTTTGCAAAGGCCGGATCGGAACATGATCCTCGAAACGAAGTCCGGCTTTGGCAAAGAGGTCCCGGAATACCGAGGGGAGAGTCAGGATGGAGGGGCCCAGGTCGAAGGAGAAGCCTTCTTTCCGCGAGATATTGAGCTTTCCCCCGATTTTGTCGTTTTTTTCAAAGATAGCGACACGGAGTCCCTTCGCTGCGCAGGTGATGGCGGCCGAGAGACCTCCAAGGCCGGAGCCGATCACCGCTACCCGCTTTCCTGACTTGTTCATAAGGGCTCTTCTCCTTGCAGGCAGGCCGGGTCGACACGACCATGTCTTGCCGTTGTAAGGCCGCACGCCGGAAACCCGGCTCGGTACAGCAACAAAGAGGATATGCCTTCTACTATACTCCAAGATTTTTGGAAGTCGAATCCGCTGGAAGGCACGGTTGATACCCCGGGAGCCTGTGACCTTTATAAAAACGGCGCGGGGCCGTCTGGTGCCCGACAGCATGCCGGGGCCCATCCCGAGGAAGGAGTGATCCTAAAACCGGCAGTTGGAGGTATCCGCAGAGAGCGACTCTGTCGTATTTCGTTGCTGCTCTTAGCGAAATTGAGCGGCCACAGCCGATACTGTCCGAACCCCAAGGGTGAGTGTATCGGCTGTAGTGAAATGAGCTTAGA
>JAAZOO010000090.1 GCA_012797715.1 Geobacteraceae bacterium
ATCCACTATTGCCTCCGGCGTCAGGTCCTTGATGGAGGCGATACGGAGACGGACATCCAATGCATCCTCCGTATCAGCGGTCAGCCGATTGGGGACGGACAGGTTCAAAGAGATATTGTGCCCCTTCATTACTTCGTTGAAATTGTCCTTATCCACATTCACCGGCTCACGCTTTTCCACCGCCCGATCACCGGGATTTCCGGTGAAATCGCCTACTACCAGCATCTTCAGGGGCAGTTCCACCTCTTCCTTCGCATCGCCGAGCGCCGGTCGATAGACGATGTTCACGCGCTCCTTCGGCGCTATGGATGATTCCTTTGCCATTGCTCACTCCTTTTCTTGATTGAATGGGATTCCAGCCCATTGCTGAACCATTCGTTTTCCGGTCGTATACTTTCTTGCGTCGAGCAGTCATTGGCGACGAACACCATACACCCGGCGATTACAACCTTATTCCTTTGCCAGACGCACCATTTCCGACATATCGAGCCGCCCTATGCGGTGCAGTATGTGGTCCGCACGATCCCTGAATCTCATATCCTCCTGGGCCTTGAAGATCTGTCGGCAGAGGCTGAGCCCCCGGAGCGCCAGTCCGGGATCGTATTCTTCCAGTCGATAACGGTCGATGTCCTCAAGCACCTGTTCCAGGTAGGGAAGGGACAGTTTTGCTTTCCCCACGGTTACGAGCATCTGGGCAAGGGCCAGCCGCCAGAGAATCTTTTCCCGGCTCGATAAGGCGTCCCGCACCTTCCGCTGACCCGCCTCCATTGCATCTATCATCTTTCCCTTTCGTATCAGCATTTGCAGCTCGTCGATGGTCTTTTCCCTGTCATCTTCCAGAGCACCTTCCTGGAAAGGGGGAGGCACGGTCGTGGGGGCGACATCTCCCGATCCGCACCCTAGGGCGATACCCCGGAGCCAGCTCCGTGTTTCCGGCGCCGCAAATGGCGTTCCGTCTGAGAAGCACAATTCCTCAAGGCCCGGAAGCCGGTGAAGCAGAAATGCCGTTTCCTGGCATACAACGTCCTGTGCTTTCTGGTAGCGGTTTCCGAGACGGGACAGAGAATCGGCTGAAAAACGGTTCAGATCAATCCAGAAAATATACTCGGGAAGTCTCGCTTCGGCAGCCTTCAGCAAGGCTTCGGCATCGCCATTGTTCCTCAGATCCAGGAGAAGTTTCTTTTCCACTGTGGAAGGTGGCGGGATTCTGGTCCTACCGTTTACGGAGGGGGGGAGAGCTTCGACGGAATACCAAGCAGCCTTTCGGGCGAGACGGTACGGCTGCGGGCTTGCCGGATCCTGTTGCCGGATACGGAACGATGCCTCCTGGAGACTCTTCAGAGCCTCGCTCACCATGACACCGGCATCATGACCGGAGGCCTGCGTATTTGAAGCTTTTTCCTTTTCAGGCTCCCGTTCCGGGAGCGGCTCCGCATGCACGCCTTCTTCCCTGGATGGTGCTTCCGGTAGCAGAGCTTCCTCGGCGAAAGACGACTCTTCCAAAGGAGACTCCATTTCGTTGAAATATTCATGGAGAGAGGCAAAAGAGGGAGCATTTTCCAGGTTCTCTCCCAGAAAAATTTCCAGCTTGCTGAGCCTTTCCTTGATGAGGATAATCTGCGAAGCGGGAAATGAAAGGTCCGGCATCTGACGCAGCGACATAGTGCATCGCTCCAGCAACCATTCCACGGCCCCCGCCCTGCCCCGCATGCGGATTCTAGATGGAAAGAGGTCATCCCAGAAACGCTCACACAGGTCGCTGAAAACCGATATTCCCATGGCAAATCCGTCGTTTCTCCTGGTATGGGTAAGCCCTACAACAAGGTACCCCGCCACCAGTAGGTCCTTCGACTTGTGCATGAGGATGTCCGACGCAAACCGGCAGACCTTTTCCCAGTTGACGGTTCCGGCCAATGCCGGGGACGTAAGCTTGTCCACCTCGCTCTGTAATTCGTCGAATGCCGGATCATAACGGATATCCGAACCAGCCGGCCTGTCTACGCTGATGGGCTGTCTACCCGCTTGGGATATATCCATGGAGTACTCCGTTCCAATCATGTCTTTCCAGAGGCCGCCCGAGGATATCGACCAGAGGAGTGAAAAATCAGCAGGCTTCAAAGGCCGCTGGAAAAGCGCCAGCAGAGCCTTGTCCAGCGCCCCTCCCATGAATAGGATATTCGGAAAGGCCGGGAGCGTCTCCTTGAGAAGGAGGTGCCAGAGACTGACATGGAGAATCATGTCGGAACACGGGCCGCGATCCAGGCTGACGAACAGCTCGGGACGGCACTTGCTTGAAGCGGCAAGTCTTTTCAGATCGCCGAGATCGAGAAATGTGGCGTACGGATCGAGAGGCGAACCGTACGAATTGAGTTCCCTCCTCTTCTCCGCAAGTCCGACCCAATCGCCTTTTGGTGGTCTGATCGACTGTATTTCCTCCTCAAGCCTGTTAAAAGTGGAATAGAGATTCGCCGCCAGATGTTCGATCTGACGCCATGTCTTTTCACAGGCAAAGGGAAGCAGATCCCAATTCTCCAGCCAACCCCGCAAGCCCCCTGAGCCCATGACAACAAGAGGGTAAGCCCGTCCGAAGCTGTCGCTGCTCAGCCGAATCAGACCGCATACCAGGGAATCCCTCCCCGCTTCGCGGGCGCAGAAACGCCAGGAACAGAAATCAGGGGAAGTAGTCACATCATCAGACAGAATCCGGTACCCTTGTTCCACCCATTCGAACAGTCCTTCACTGAAAGGAGTCGTCCTACCGAGCCGGAAGTAATCCTTTGCGGCCGGATGTTTTCCGAAAGCTGTCCATTGCCAGTCCTGCAGGGTTTCTAGCGTGCCCAGCACTGTGCTATGTTCCTTGGCGCATGGCCCGTTATGGCGGCGGTCCTCCGCAGGACCGAACCGCTGCCGATGAAACGATAATTGACCGTCATGCTGGTGATTCCCATCCGTTCCAGCGCGGCCCTCTCACCAGGGAATTCGCGCACGGAAAACGTCCTGCGGCCACCGCGCATATCTCTGAGAAAATCGGGAAATGCTTCGGCTCCGCTGTAATGGCGGGTCAGGGTAACGTCACCCACCTCAATCTGGAAAATGACGTCGCCGCAGGATTCGGGTGACCAGGTAAAGGTTTTCCCCACCGGATAGTTGTTATTGACCAGAACCTGGCTGCTCCCTCCGCACTGCACTTCCAGACGGGTTGCATGGGGTTTGATGGAGGCTTCTGCATTGGCATCCGTGGGAAGTCCCCTGATCCCCACGTTGAGGTTCTGCTGTCTCCCGGCCTCCATCACCGCTGCCTGCGCCTTCGCGCCCTTCGCAAGAAAGCCGAACAGTGAGCTGTCCATGGGAATAGCTCCCCCGAATACCACCCGCGGACGATAGCCGGAAGGATGGGGAGCGACAAAAGGCGCGGCAGGGCCCTTGACAAAGCGCCACGCAGGGCCGTCCGGTCCCGCCAGGTACGGAAGAACCTGTTGGGGGCTCATACCCATGGTAGCCGTGAGAACCTGTTCCTCCCACAGGGACTGAAGCTGACAGGCGCTTTCCCTTCTGATGAAGGTCCAGAGAAAATCAAGCGGCCCGGTAACCAGCTGTCCGAATACGGGGTCGGGCGTCACGCCCGAAGCAGCGCTGGATTTCAGTTCCATTGCCGCGTTTGCTGCCAGGTATACGGGAGACTTGCCAGCGGCCGGGTCTTCGCCGAAGGTCTGAGTTGCCAATTGAAATGCCAGATTCCTGGACGCGGTCGCTGCCGAAACGGCGGAAAGGGAATCCCGATACTGCTGAAAAGAGGAACTGAGCGCTATTTTTGACTCGAGTCTGCGTGCCGCCGCTTCCCTCCCGATACTTCTTCTGATTCCTGCCAGGATTCTCCTCCCCCCCAATCCGCTCCGAACTACCGGGTTGGACGCCTGTACCGCTCCCTGGATCCTGATTCTTTGAAACTGGTATATCTGGCGAA
>JAAZOO010000091.1 GCA_012797715.1 Geobacteraceae bacterium
CACCCGGTGCGGATACGATGGGTAGTAGCGATAGTACGGATATGCAGGGACCGGCCAGACTCCCCACCAACCGGGGCCTATCCATATCCCGCCGCTGACTCGGGGATGATGCCACCCTTGGTATCCTCCCTGTACATGGCCGTGTCCGTGCCATGGCCCGCGCCCGTAGCAGGAAACGGAGCCCGCAAGGGTCAGCGCCACAATACCTGTCGCCAGCACGATGAACTTTCGCATGCCTGCCTCCTCTGCCGGGAAAAAGGGGATCCCGGCCACGCAGTGAGTCTATGCCTCTCTATTCTTCTATTTGCGTCCTTATAAACGTGCGCCTCTTGATCCCGTTGACAGACGTTCTTGCGCCTTGCTTGGCGGTGCACCATCAATTTTCCCGGGATTTCGGCTTCCGTGACGGGGCTGCGCGCATTTGGGAGAGGGGGGCGGGATTCGGTTCGGGGAAAGGTGCCGGAGGGGAAGGACAGGGATTCCACCTGCGGGCGCCGGCGTCTTCCTGGAGCGGACACCGGCACCCGAGGACCTGCGGTCTTACATGGCGATAGTGCGCAGGGGGGCTGTCTGCTCACCGTTGAGACGGAGCATCTCGCTGCGTGTTTCTTCCTTCAGAAAATCCCACAGGCCGAGCCGTTTGAGGGTGGCGACGGTCGGGATTCCGGATGTGTTCCAGCCCCGTTTTTGATAGTAGAGAGCAATGAGTTCGCGCAGTTCCTGCTTGCGGTGATTCATGAGAATGGTTCTTTTGGTCGATGTCTTCCGGGAGCGGACCTCCTCCAGGGGCACGTCGAGGATTCTGCTTACCTCCCCGTCGTTGTACTCCCCTTCCGCTTCGTACAGGCCGTCTTCCGTGGGTCCGACGGCGCGGTCCGGGACCCGGTCATGGGAGGCCGTTTCCTCTCCGAACCGCTCTGCATTCATCACACGCTGCAGGTTGATGTCCCGGTCGGTCATTTCGAATATTTCCTGCCAGGTCATGTCCGTTCCCATCATGCCGTTGAAGAATTCCGCGTACAGTTCCTGGGATGCAGGGTTGATGTAGATGTCCGTGTCAAGGGACCTCGCCGATTCCGGATTGAAGACGTCCACCCACGGGAGTTTGCAGACCCCCATGTTGTCGTTGCCGAGCCGGACCCGAGGATAGGTTATCAGGGAATTCGCCTTGTCCTCGAAGGTGGGAAACGCGCCCAGCAGGTCCACCTTGATGAGCCACGCCGCTGCGTGGTGTGCGCCGATGTCGCTGGCCGCCGCATAGGAAGCCTGCATGGAGAGGGAGCGGTGGGTGCGGTAGAAGGAGAAGGGGAGCCCCTTGGTCTGCATGGCGAACCGCTCCAGTTCCTCCCGGCAGTCAGCGCCGGTCCGGGCGGCGTAGCGTCCGCACACCCAGTCCACGGCGGCTCCCATCCCCTTGGCTGCGGCGCGCGCCATATCGGAGCGCCCATGGGCGAGCCGGTGGATGAATTCGAGGGCGGCTGCCTCGTTGCCCCAGACAAGATCCAGACCTTCGGCATCCTCTCTGGTCAGGTAGCCCCGCTGAAAGCATTCCATAAGGAAGGCCATGATGGTGGGGGCGGTTATGGCATCGATGGAGTAATTGTCGCAGTACCAGTTGGCCTCAAGGATGAATTCGGCGCTCCAGATGCCCAGGTTGGAGCCGAATCCGGCTGCCGTTTCGTACTCGGGACCGTCCACCCACACCTTTTTCCCCCGGTGATCGCCGGAAACCAGGGTAAGCCAGGCCCCCTTGGTGCACAGAAGGTTGCACCCCGGGAAACAGCCGTCATTGCCCCGGTGCTCGAAGAGGTTTTCCGCGTACCACTTGCCGCATATTTGCTGCGCCCTGGGGTCGGATCCTTTCTGGAAGTTGTTCACCGGAAGGGACTGGTAGTCGGATTTGTTCATGAACGAGATGAGGCCGGCGCTCCCCTTGCGGTACATCTTGAGAGAGCGGGGGTCTTCTTCCCTGATAACCCTGTGCAGGGCTGCTCCTGCCCGCTTCACGCGCTCCCAGTCGGCAGCTCCGTAGGGGTTTTCTCCCCGCGGGAAGTCAGCCAGCACGACGATGGCCCGGATCCGCTTGTCCCGCATCACGCTCCCCATGCCGGTGCGCCCTGCCTGCTTGGTGCGGAAGATGCCCCGCCCTGTGTCTGTGGGCTTGGTCATGTCATAGTAGTGACTGTTGATGCAGCCGTAGCATGTGGTGTCCGCTCCGATGCCTGCGGACATGAACGCAATGGCTCGCTTTTCGTAGCCTGCGGCCGTGAACCGTTCCGCGATGTATCTTTCCACCGCAAACGATTCGTTCAGTTCGGGCGCTTCCTCGATGGCTATCTCGCAGCGAAAGCCGTCGATGATGATCATCGTCTCCCGGTTCGCCTTCCCGGTGACCTGCAGGGCGTCGAAACCGGCATACTTGAGGTAGGCGCCGAAGTATCCGCCGAAGTTGGAAACGCCGGGGATGCCGGTGAGGGGGGAAAGGGAGACCGCCATGGCCTTGGCCGTTCCCGGGAACTGGGGAATCCCTCCCAGCGGCCCGCCGGCCAGGATGAGCGGGTTCTCCGGATCGGTGGGACGGGTGTCCGGGGTGATTGCCCGGTGGAGAAGATAGAGGCCCAGTCCCCGGCCCCCGGTAAAGTAGTCCCTGACGTCCCTGTCAAGACCCGGTGTGGCGATTGATCCCGTTCCTACATCTATGGTGAGTATCCTGTTCGCATAGCCGTGCTGCATCTTTTCTCTGGTGTAGTTCATTTCCCGATTATCCTTCTTTCCGTATCGCTCGCCCGCAAGGCGGGCATTATGGAGTGAATTCGCGCCCGAAACGACGTTTTTCGGGAGCGAAAGATAGCACGGAAGGGGGCAGGGGGTCCAGTATCTATTTCCCCGCCCGCAGAAAGACAGTGACGGATGCCCCCTGTGTCGCGCGATTCCTCCCTGCCGGAGCGACACCTGAAAATGCCAGGAGGAGTCGCTCCGAGGGTGCGGCCTTCCTGCCGGATGCGGGGTAAATCGTTTCTTTTGACATGGATCATCACCGGCGGGTTTCATCGCGGGTATTCTGCATCCAGGTGAAACGGCATGGGAACGCAAGGGAAAGAACCAAGCGGACGCCGAGTCACGAGGATATCAATCCAGTACGGGGGAGTGAGGACCATGAAAAGAAAAATCGTTGAAATCGACCAGGAGAGGTGCGACGGCTGCGGATTGTGCGTTCCTTCGTGCGCCGAGGGCGCCATCAGAATCGTGAACGGCAAGGCCGTGCTGGCCTCCGACAACCTGTGCGACGGGTTGGGCGCGTGCCTCGGCGAGTGCCCCCGGGATGCCATCCGGATCATCGAGCGGGAGGCCGACGCCTTTGACGAGGCCGCGGTGGAGGCAACCAGGGCCGCTGCTGTTCGGGTATCCGCGGCGGCCGATCATCATGTGGCAAAGGCCGTTAACCATCACGGACACGGCGCTTGCCCGGGGTCGAGGGTGATTTCCCGTCCCGTTCCCGCGGCGGATCCCTTGGAACCGGAGCACGGCACGAGGCAGAGCAGGCTGGGCCAGTGGCCCGTACAGCTCAAGCTGGTCCCGGTGGACGCCCCGTTCCTCCAGGATGCCGACGTCCTGATTGCCGCCGACTGCGCTCCCTTCGCCTACGCGGATTTCCACAGGGACTTCCTGGACGGCAAGGCTCTTCTCGTGGGGTGCCCCAAGCTGGACGACAACGAGTACTACACCGAAAAACTCACCGGGATGTTCCGGACCTCGTCCATCCGGAGCGTCACCGTGGTCCGGATGGAGGTCCCCTGCTGCGGCGGCATCGAGGCCGCGGCCAAGCGGGCGCTGGTGGCCTCCGGCAAGAATATTCCGTGCCGGGTCGTGACAATCGGGATAAAAGGTGATATTCGGTAACGGATCTGTTTTTCCCCCTTTCCCTAGCCCTCTCCCACCGGGGGTGAGGGGACCGGATCGCCGCTCCCTTCGATGGGAGGGGCTGGGGGAGGGTGCAATAACCCTAAAACCGGCAGTTGGAGGTATCCGCAGAGAGCGACTCTGTCGTATTTCGTTGCTGCTCTTAGCGAAATGGAGCGGCCACAGCCGATACTGTCCGAACCCGAAGGGTGAGTGTATCGGCTGTAGTGAAATGAGCTTAGA
>JAAZOO010000092.1 GCA_012797715.1 Geobacteraceae bacterium
CGTATTTCGTTGCTGCTCTTAGCGAAATGGAGCGGCCACAGCCGATACTGTCCGAACCAAAAAGGGTGAGTGTATCGGCTGTAGTGAAATGAGCGTAGAGCAGCACAAAGACGGCAATCGGAGAGAACGAAGGATGCCTCCGACTGCGGAATCTAGGATGAGAGACGGTAGTGAAGAAAGAAGGCATGAAAATACTGCACAGCCTCTGGGTGCAGTCACCACTGGAAAAGGAGATGAAAGAATGAAGCTCAGGAGAAAGGTAACCGCCGCCATTCTCGCCGTGTGCGTGATGAGCGCCGGCAGCGCTCTGGCGAAAGACGACTTTGAGAAATGGATGACCGGTGATATCCACCAGCACAGCTACTTTACCGACGGATCGTACCCCATCAACGATCTGACCGCGCCCGGTGTTATCGCCACATTTCCGTGGGACAATCCGGCGGGGTTGTACAAGAAAGGGGTAATGCCGGAGGGTTTCCGCAACGGTCTGGACTTCCAGGCCAACTCGGAGCATGGCGGGATACGCAACCGTGACGGTTTCGGCAGAAACTGGTACCCCACCTATTCGCCCAGTGTCGTCATCGGTGACGGCGCTTCGCCTACCCAGACCAACATGTGGCGCTGGCAGACGCTGATCCGCACGTCCGACATACCGGGATACGCCGGCCCCGCGTACATGGGGGCCTATGACTGGCTTGAAACGGTGCGCGCCAACTATCCCGACAAGATTGTCATGACCGGCATGGAGTGGAATCCCCCGGGTCACGAGCATTCCAGCACCGGCATCATTGCGGCCGACGCACGGCCCATAGCCGAATTCGAGTACCGCTTCGACAGGTCAGATACGGACGGCACGACCACGACGAGCACCGCCGACACCATGGGCTGGTCAGGAAAACTCCAGAACTCGGCCTATACGGCTCCCGATTACTCGGCAGTCCTCGGCCTGAGCGCCGCCCACAACAAGACCCTTGATGCCGTCAAATGGATGCAGGCCAACTATCCCACCACCGGCTGGATCATTCCCGCCCATGTGGAGCGTGCCGGCTGCGGCGTGGGCGCCTGGTCCATCGCCTCCTTCCGCGATATGAACGATCATGGTCCAACCGTTGCGTACGGTTTCGAAGGGATTCCCGGTCACGAAAAGTCGGGTAACCGCGGAGAACTGGGGAGCGGCGCGTGCGGCGGCGGCTCTTACGGCGGCGCAGGGATCTACGTGGCCCAGGTCGGCGGAGTGTGGGACAACCTCCTGGCTGACGGCCGCAAGTTCTTCAATTATGCCAGCTCGGACTTTCATAACGATGCCGGCGCCGACTTCTGGCCCGGAGAGTATCTGAAAACCTACGTGAAGGTGAAGGATGCCGATAGGGATGGAAACTACTCTGCCCAGGAGATCATGAACAGCTATCGTTCAGGCAATGTCTTCTCCGTGCACTGCGACATCATCAATGAGCTTGACTTCAGGGTCTTCCACGGTGCCGCCGACGGCTCGAAAAAAGCCCACGGCAAGAACAGCGCCACCATGGGTGAAACACTGGCTGTTGAGCCTGGCGATAAGGTCACCGTCCAGATCCGTTTCAAGACGCCGGCTGCCAATAACTGCAAGGCAGGAGTCAACGCCTCTGCCGGCTATGTCTGCAAGGCTCCGTCGGTCCACCACGTTCAGCTCATCCAGGGCCGCATCAACCCGTCACGGGCGAGCAAGCTCCTCGCCGACGGCGTAACCCCGAATCCTGCCTTCAATGCGGTTGATCCGACGGTCGCCTCTGTCGTCAAGACCTTCGATGCCTCTTCCTGGAAAGCGGACAGCGAAGGCTTCACCACCATGACCTATACGGTGCCCCGTGTGGAAAACGACATGTTCTTCCGCATTCGCGGCACCAACCTGGACTACGGGGTGAAAAAGATGGACGCCACCGGCACAAAGATCGTGTACGGTACCGATGCCGCTGGGAATCCTTTGATCAATACCCCCGGCACCAACAACGCCGACATGGCATG
This sequence comes from Geobacteraceae bacterium, assembly GCA_012797715.1. Taxonomy (GTDB): domain Bacteria; phylum Desulfobacterota; class Desulfuromonadia; order Geobacterales; family Geobacteraceae; genus RPRC01. The sequence goes on from JAAZOO010000092.1 coordinate 2,002, forward strand.
GGACGATCTCTGGTTCTACTCAAACCCGGTTTTCGTTGACATGAAGTAGGGAAATACACCGGAAAACCGGCAGGTGAAGTCGTTGGAAGAGATGGCAGGATGACTTCACCTGCCGTTCCTGGAGGGACGGTTTCGGAAAATGCAGTGATCGCGCTTTCCGGTCCTGAAACGGACAGGCAGGTGCAAAAGGGTGCTGTTTCATGAAGCATGTCCGCCAATCCGGCCCGGAACATTCCAGAGCGCTTTTCGCGATAACGGCTCAAGGACCGGATGGTCGTGCAAACCATGGGTGATGGATACCGGCGCGGCAACGTTCTGACAATCTGGATTTGGACCCTGATGTGGAGAGGGACTGAGGAGCTGC
>JAAZOO010000093.1 GCA_012797715.1 Geobacteraceae bacterium
CCGGTACCAGGGATGGTGATGCACCGCCTTAAAGTGGAGGCTTGTGCCGATGTTCTCCTTCTTCAGTTCGGCCATGAAGCCGTCGCGATCGATGGTCAGGTCCTCGATCCTGACAAGGGGCGTATAGAGATGCCAGGCATGGCGGTATGCGTACGGCGCAGCGGACGGAGTCCGTATCTCCTCGACCGCCGAGAACGCATCGTTATAAAACTCCGCAATCTCGGTGCGCAGTTGGATGAAACGGTCCAGCTTGGCCAGCTGGTGGATACCCAAGGCCGCCTGGATGTCCATCATGTTGTACTTGTAGCCGGGCAGCACGATGTCGTAGTTGGGGGTGCCCTGGGCGGAATAGCGCTTCCACGCCTCCCGGCTCATGCCGTGGAACTTGAGGAGGGAGACCTCCTCCGCAAGCCTCTCGTCCCGCGTGCAGACCATCCCGCCCTCGCCGGTGGTGATGTTCTTGATGGGGTGGAAGGAGAAGACCGACACGGTGTCCAGGGAACCGATGCGTTTCCCCTTGTACTCGGTGCCCACTGCATGGGCCGCATCCTCCAACACCTTCAGGTTGAACTCCTCTGCCAGGGCGAAGATCGCATCCATGTCGCAGGGGAGGCCTGCGAAGTGTACCGGGACAATCGCCCTGGTGCGCGGGGTAATTTTCTCTCTGATCTTCCCGACATCGATGTTGAGTGTGGCCGGATCGATATCGGCGAAGACTGGAACGGCGCCCACATGGATCATGACATTCACCGTGGCGGCAAAGGTCATGGGCGTGGTGATGACCTCGTCCCCCTCCCCGATTCCCAAGGCAAGGAGCGCCAGGTGGAGCCCGGCCGTGGCGGAACTCAGGGGTATGGCAAAGGGAGCCCCCACGTAGGACTTGAAGTCGTCTTCGAACTTCTTGACCTTGGGGCCGGTAGTGATCCACCCCGACTCCAGGGAATCGACAACCTCCCGGATCTCTTCCTCTTCTATAGTTGGCATGGAAAACGGCAGAAACTCCTTGCGCACGAAAACCTCCGCTAAATTTCGGTCAAAAAATCAAAACTTCGCCAACTTTTCACTTTTCACCTGTTACTGATCAAAACCGTCCCGCCCCAGATAGCGATTATCTTCACCGGCGTTCTCACCTTCGAGCTGAAGCCCGGCAGGTCTTCCCGGCTGACAAGGGCCACATAGGCGGTACGCGAATCCCACGACTGATGGAAGGCATTCCTGTCGATGAACCAACCCGGCTGCGTCTCCCGCAGGCTGCCGAACTCCAGTTCGCCGGGGTGACCGGCCAGGATCACCCGTCTTCCGGCATAGAAGGGAAGCCCCTGGCGATAGGTGCCGTAACTCACCAGCCGGGTGTCCGGATACCGTTCGCGGACAATGCGGGCCAACTCGCGCGTGGACCTTTTTTCAATGGAACGGGCGAAGACGGCGGATGGAGCGTTCATGGCCCCCAGCCCTGCCGTCAGGCAGAGGAGTGCCAGGGCGATCCCCCGGTGTTTCCCCTTCAGCGCGAAGAGGGAGAGGAGGCTGCCGACAGTGAATATGCCCCCCAGAAGCAGCGCGCCTTCCGTGGCGATTTTCCCATGGGCCGCCACCTGGGTATACAGGATGAGCCCGGAGCCGGCGACAAGCAGAAAAAGCCCCGCGCTCAGGGTCTGAATGCCGTAGAGACGCCCCCCTTCGTCCAGGGTCTCCGAGATGCTCGTTCCTATCAGCAGGGCCAGCGCCGGAAAGACCGGCAGGACATAGGGGATGAGCTTGGAGCTGGACAGCGAGAAGAAGGCGAAGATGACGCCGGCCCAGAGAGCAAGGAATAACCGTTGCGCATCGCGCTTCTTCCATGTCTCTCGGACCGTTCCGGGAAGGAAGAAGGTCCAGGGCACCATCCCCCCCAGCAGCACGGGGATGAAGAACCACGGCGGCTCATACCGATGATGGACCGTGGTGAGAAACCGTTCGAAGTGCTCGTGGATGAAGAAAAAGCGGGGGAACTCGGGATTCCTGAGGGACACGAGCACGAACCAGGGGGAGCAGACAGCCAGGAACAGGCAGATCCCCGTGGGAAGGCGCATCTCCCGCAGCAGGCCCCAGCGCTTGGTGCAGAGCAGGTACAGGAACACTATTCCTCCCGGCAGGACCATGCCGATGAGCCCCTTGGCCAGAACGGTCAGGGCCGCGAAAAGGTAGAAAAGGTGGTAGTACAGCCCTTTTCTGGTCTCTTCCCTCCGGGACGCCAGCAGGAAACAGCCCAGAGTCGCCGTCATGCAGAAGGTCAGCGTGTTGTCGATGATGTTCATGCGGGACTGGAACAGGAAGCCCACGGATGAACCGAGCACCAGTGCGGAATAGAGGCCTTCCCTGCGCCCGAAGAGCTTTCTTCCCAGGTGATATACCAGCAGGACGCCGCCCAGACCGAAAAGGGCCGACGGCAGGCGGGCCGCGGTCTCGTTGCGCCCCAGCACGGAGAGCGACAGGGCGTTGACCCAGTAGTGGAGGGGGGGTTTTTCGAAATATTTCACATAATTGAGCCGGGGCGTGACGAAATCGCCGCTCTCCACCATCTCCCTCGGGATCTCGGCGTAGCGGCTCTCATCCGGCTCCTTGAAGGGAAGGTCCCCCAGAAAGAGGAGAAAAAAGAAACCGAAAACGACGAGGAGGGTCGAGATATCCACCCAGGCGTTTCCCTGTTTGCGCGTCAGGAACTCTGAAATACTGTGCATGGATGTGGCAGTCCTTTGCCGCACTTCTGCGGGAGCTTTTCCCCATGGCGACACGATGGATGCCGCGTGGGAGAACTCACGGTACAGCAATTAGCCCTTGCCGTCAATGGATGCGGGGTGCTTTTCCCTGCGAAGCAGGTCGTAGGGCTCGACGGAAAAGGGAACGCGGAGGCGGACTCTCTGGTTCGGATGGGCAACGGTCAGGGAGGAGCCGTCACGTTCATCTGTCATTTCCGGAAGAGCAAAACGGTGAGACGCCATGGCGCGGCCGACCAGCTCCACCATGTCACCGGCCGTCAGCCGGTTTCGCACCTCCACGGACGCGACCCCGTCGTCCGACACTGCGGTAACCACGCCGACGAATTCATGGCTCCGCAGGTAGCAGGATTCATATTCACGGTCTTCTTCGCCCGGCCTGCCCAGGAGGAAGCCCGTGGTGTATCCCCGATGGCTGATTTTCTTCAGTTCGTCGAGCCATTCCTTCCGCACCCGGAAACCTTCCGGATCGTCGCGGTACCGGTCCAGCGCCTCCCGGTAGACCCGCACCACGGATGCGGTGTAATGGATCCCCTTCATCCTTCCCTCGATCTTCAGGGAGTCGATCCCGCTCTCCGCGAGTTCCGGCAGGTGTTCCAGGAGGCAGAGGTCCCGTGAATTGAAAATGAAGGTCCCCCTGTCGTCTTCC